>NZ_BAAAGU010000056.1:0-42923 GCF_039524635.1 Streptomyces thermocarboxydovorans
CCGCGACTGGGAGGCCGCCGAACGCGAGGGCCGCACCATCACCCCCCTGATCACCCGGCTCAACACCATCCGGCGCGCACACCCCGCGCTCCAGCGACTGAGGAACCTCCGCTTCCACGGCACGGACAACGACGCCGTCATCGCGTACAGCAAGCGCAGCGGATCCGACGTGGTGCTCGTGGTCGCCAACCTCGACCCCCACCACACCCAGGAGGCCACGGTCTCGCTCGACATGCCGCAGCTCGGCCTGGACCGGCACCGGACGGTTCCGGTGCACGACGAGCTCACCGGCGAGACCTACCACTGGGGCAGCGCCAATTACGTGCGCCTGGAGCCGGGGCGGGCTCCCGCGCACGTGCTGCACGTCCAGCTGCCGCCCGCCGCACAGCGAGACGGAGGGCCCACGACGCCATGACCGTGAACGAGCCAGTGCCGGACACCTTCGAGGACACCCCCGCCAAGGACCGGGACCCGGAGTGGTTCAAGCGCGCCGTCTTCTACGAGGTGCTGGTCCGCTCCTTCCAGGACAGCAACGGCGACGGCATCGGCGACCTCAAGGGGCTGACCGCCAGACTCGACTATCTGCAGTGGCTCGGCGTCGACTGCCTGTGGCTGCCGCCGTTCTTCAAGTCCCCGCTGCGCGACGGCGGTTACGACGTCTCCGACTACACCTCCGTGCTGCCCGAGTTCGGGGACCTGGCCGACTTCGTGGAGTTCGTGGACGCGGCCCACCAGCGGGGCATGCGCGTGATCATCGACTTCGTCATGAACCACACCAGCGACCAGCACCCGTGGTTCCAGGAGTCCCGCCGCGATCCCGACGGGCCCTACGGCGACTTCTATGTGTGGGCCGACGACGACAAAGGCTACCCGGACGCGCGGATCATCTTCGTCGACACCGAGGCGTCGAACTGGACCTACGACCCGGTTCGCAAGCAGTACTACTTCCACCGCTTCTTCTCGCACCAGCCGGACCTCAACTACGAGAACCCGCGCGTGCAGGAGGAGATCCTGGCCGCCCTGCGCTTCTGGCTCGACCTGGGTATCGACGGATTCCGGCTGGACGCGGTGCCCTACCTCTACGCGGCCGAGGGCACCAACTGCGAGAACCTGCCCGCCACCCACGAGTTCCTCAAGCGCGTCCGGCGCGAGATCGACGCCCAGTACCCGGACACCATGCTGCTGGCCGAGGCCAACCAGTGGCCCGAGGACGTCGTCGACTACTTCGGTGACTACAGCACCGGCGGCGACGAGTGCCACATGGCCTTCCACTTCCCCGTCATGCCGCGCATCTTCATGGCGGTGCGACGGGAATCGCGCTACCCCGTCTCCGAGATCCTCGCCAAGACCCCGCCCATCCCGTCCGGCTGCCAGTGGGGCATCTTCCTGCGCAACCACGACGAGCTGACCCTGGAGATGGTCACCGACGAGGAACGCGACTACATGTGGGCGGAGTACGCCAAGGACCCCCGCATGCGCGCCAACATCGGCATCCGCCGCCGCCTCGCCCCGCTGCTGGACAACGACCGCAACCAGATCGAGCTGTTCACCGCCCTGCTGCTCTCCCTGCCCGGCTCCCCCGTCATGTACTACGGCGACGAGATCGGCATGGGCGACAACATCTGGCTCGGCGACCGCGACGCGGTGCGCACCCCCATGCAGTGGACACCCGACCGCAACGCCGGCTTCTCCACCTGCGACCCCGGACGGCTCTCCCTGCCCGCCATCATGGACCCGGTCTACGGCTACCAGGTCACCAACGTCGAGGCGTCCATGGCCTCGCCGTCCTCACTGCTGCACTGGACCCGCCGGATGATCGAGATCCGCAAGCAGAACGCGGCCTTCGGACTCGGCACCTACACCGAGCTGCCCTCGTCCAACCCGGCGGTCCTCGCCTTCCTGCGCGAGTACGAGGACGACCTGGTGCTCTGCGTGAACAACTTCTCCCGCTTCTCCCAGCCGACCGAACTCGACCTGCGCGAGTTCGACGGACGCCACCCGGTCGAGCTGTTCGGCGGTGTCCGCTTCCCGGCCATCGGGGAACTGCCGTACCTGCTGACCCTCGGGGGCCACGGCTTCTACTGGTTCCGGCTCACCCGAGTCGCATCCCGCATCGGCCGACGACTGTGAGCGTGTGCCGGCGAGAGGAGGCGTCACCATGACCAAGACCGCGTTCCTGCGCCCGAGAAGCGCGCCCGTCGAGCCGCTGGAGTCGCTCGCCGGGCTGCTGCGCGAGTGGCTGCCGCGGCAGCGCTGGTTCGCCGGCAAGGACCGGCCCGTCACCGACCTGAGCCTGCTGTCGATGACGGAGCTGTTCCCGGACTGTCTGCATGTGCTGGTCCACGCCGGTCATGGAGGCGTCCCGGCTCCCGGGGGCGACCCCCCGGCCGGTGACTGCTACCAGCTGCTGCTCGGAGTGCGCGAGCATCCCTCGCCGCGCCTCGGGCGGGCCCTGATCGGCAGGGTGCAGAACGGCCCGCTGGCCGGACGGACGGTCTACGACGCCCTCTACGACCCCCGTTCGGCCCAGCTGCTGCTGGAGCGGCTGCGCCACCCCGGCACGGCGGGCCCGCTGCGCTTCGAGTGCCACGCCGGGCAGCCGCTGCCCACGGGGCTGGTGCCCCGGCTGCTGGACGCCGAGCAGTCCAACTCCTCGCTGGTGTACGGCGACGAGTACATCCTGAAGGTGTTCCGGCGCATCCAGCCCGGCGTCAACCCGGACCTGGAGGTGCCCGGCGCGCTGGCCCGGCAGGGCTGCCACCGGGTGCCCGCGCCGGTGGCGTGGTTCCGCACCACGGACCCGTTCAAGGCGACGCTCGGCGTGCTCCAGCCGTATCTGCGCGACGCCTCCGACGGCTGGACCCTCGCCCTCGGCGCCCTGGCCGCCGGTGACGACTTCACCGCGCAGGCGCACGCCCTGGGGCGGGCCACGGCCGATGTGCATCTGGCGCTGGCCTCCGCGTTCCCCGTGGGCGAGCCCGGCGAGATGCGCCGCACCGCCACGGCCATGACCGAGCGGCTGACGGCCGCCGCGCACGCCGTGCCGGCGCTCCAGCCGTTCGTGCCGGGCCTGCGGACCGCGTTCGCCGCGCTCACCGCCTGCGACGCCGGACCGCCCGCCCAGCGCATCCACGGCGATCTTCATCTGGGGCAGGTGCTGCGGGCGGGGCGCGAGTGGTTCGTCATCGACTTCGAGGGCGAGCCGTCCCGGCCCCTGTCCGAACGGCGCAGCACCCACTCCCCCGTGCGGGACATCGCCGGGATGCTGCGCTCCTTCGACTACGCCGCCCGGCAGCGCCGCCCCTGGCGCCCCGAGTGGGCGTGGCGCTGCCGGGAGGCGTACTGCGCAGGCTACGCCTCCCGGGCCGGGTGGGACCCCCGCAAGAAGCACGGTCTGCTGCGCGCGTACGAGACCGACCGTGCCGTGTACGAGGTGCTGTACGAGGCCCGGCACCGACCCGACTGGCTGCCCGTACCCATGGCGGCGATCGAGCGCCTCGCCGTGAGAGGAGACTGAAGCCGTGGCCCTGCGTGACACGCCCCTGCCCGGATCCGCCGGGCCCGTCCCGTCCGCGTCCGTCGCCGGGGGCACACCCGCCCCCGCCCTGGACGACACCGACCGGGGGCGCCTGCTGGCGGGCGCCCACCACGACCCGCACGCGCTGCTCGGCGCGCATCCCGTCCCCGGCGGGATCGCCTTCCGGGCGCTGCGTCCCTTCGCGCGGGAGGTGAGCGTCGTCGTCGGCGGCGAGCGCTTCCCGCTCGTGTCGGAGGGCGACGGGCTGTTCTCCCGCGTGCTGCCGCTGGAGGCGATCCCCGGGTACACCCTGGAGGTGGCCTACGGGGACGACGAACCGGTGGAGGTGCACGACCCGTACCGGTTCCTGCCCGCGCTCGGCGAGTTCGACCTGCATCTGATCAGCGAGGGCCGGCACGAGGAGCTGTGGACGGCGCTCGGCGCCCGGATCATGACGCACCAGGGGGTGACCGGCACCCGGTTCACGGTGTGGGCGCCCAACGCGCAGGGGGTGCGGCTCGCCGCGGACTTCACCTACTGGGACGGCACCGCCTTCCCGATGCGCTCGCTGGGCTCGTCCGGCGTGTGGGAGCTGTTCCTGCCGGGCGTCGGCGAGGGCACCCGCTACAAGTTCGAGATCCACTCGCGGTACGGGCACCGCTTCCTCAAGGCCGACCCGATGGCCCGCCGGGCGGAGGAGCCGCCGGACACCGCCTCCGTCGTGACGGCCTCGCACCACGAGTGGCGCGACCAGGAGTGGATGGAGCGCCGGGGTGCGACGCCGGCGCACCAGGCGCCGATGTCGGTGTACGAGGTGCATCTGCCGTCCTGGCGGCCGGGCCTGACCTACCGTGAGCTGGCCGAGGTGCTGCCCGCGTACGTCAAGGATCTCGGCTTCACCCATGTCGAGCTGATGCCGCTCGCCGAGCACCCCTTCACGCCCTCCTGGGGCTACCAGGTCACCGGCTTCTACGCGCCGACCGCGCGGCTCGGCGCCCCCGACGACTTCAAGTGCCTCATCGACGCGCTCCACCGGGCCGGCATCGGTGTGATCATGGACTGGGTGCCGGCGCACTTCCCGAAGGACGACTGGGCGCTGGCCCGCTTCGACGGGGAGCCGCTGTACGAGCCCGGGGACTCGCGGCGGGCGGAGCACCCGGACTGGGGCACGTACACCTTCGACTTCGGCCGCATCGAGGTGCGCAACTTCCTGGTGGCCAACGCCGTGTACTGGTGCCAGGAGTTCCACATCGACGGCCTGCGGGTCGACGCGGTGGCCTCGATGCTGTACCTCGACTACTCGCGCGAGGACGGCCAGTGGGAGCCCAATGTGTACGGCGGCCGGGAGGACCTGGCGGCGATGGCGTTCCTGCAGGAGATGAACGCCACCGTCTACCGGCGCTGCCCCGGCGTGATGACGATCGCCGAGGAGTCCACCGCGTGGGGCGGGGTGACCCGGCCCACCGACGCCGGCGGTCTGGGCTTCGGCTTCAAGTGGAACATGGGCTGGATGCACGACTCGCTGCAGTACGTCTCCCACGAGCCGGTGCACCGCAAGTACCACCACAACGAGATGACCTTCTCGATGGTGTACGCCTACAGTGAGAACTATGTGCTGCCGATCTCGCACGACGAGGTGGTGCACGGCAAGCAGGCGCTGGTGTCGAAGATGCCGGGCGACTGGTGGCAGCGCCGGGCCACTGTGCGCGCCTACCTGGGCTTCATGTGGGCCCACCCCGGCAAGCAACTGCTGTTCATGGGGCAGGAGTTCGCGCAGGGCGCCGAGTGGTCCGTGGAGCACGGCCCCGAGTGGTGGCTGCTGGACGGCACCTACCACTCCGCGGGCGACCACCGCGGGGTGCAGGACCTGGTGCGCGACCTCAACACCCACTACCGCGAGACGCCGGCGCTGTGGCAGCACGACACCGACCCGTCGGGCTTCAGCTGGGTCGCGGTGGACGCCGCCGACGACAACGTCTTCGCCTTCCTGCGGTCCGACGGGGAGGGCCGGCCGCTGCTCGCGGTGTCGAACTTCTCCCCCGTCGTCCGGCACGACTACCGGCTGGCCGTCGGGGACGAGGTGATCGCCTGGCAGGAGGTCCTCAACACCGACGCGGCGCGCTACGGCGGCAGCGACGTGGTCAACCCGGACCCGGTCAAACCGGAGGACGGCTGTGTGCGGATCACGCTGCCGCCGCTGGCGACCGTGTGGCTGACGCCGGCCGCTCTGTGACACTCCCCTCCCGGCGCCAGGTGTTCCGCGCCGGGAGCGGGGCATCCGGGCCGTACGGCCGAGGACCCTTCGGCGTCGCGGCGGGTCACAGAAGGGCGGCATCAGGTGCGCACCGTGGGAGTGGAGGAGGAACTCCTCCTCGTCGATCCGGAGACGGGTGAACCGCGGGCACTGTCCGCTCCGGTGCTGGCCCGCGCCACCCGGGAGGATGCCGACCAGCAGGTCTTCGAGAAGGAACTCCACGAGCAGATGCTGGAGTTCGCCACCCATCCGCAGTCGTCGATGGAGAGCCTGCACACGGAGATCGTCCGCTGCCGCGAGGAGGCCGCCGGGCATGCCGGGGGCATCGGCTGCACGGTCGCCGCGCTCGCCACCTCCCCGCTGCCGGTCAGCCCGGCCGTCGGCGTCAACCGGCGCTACCAGTGGATGGAGGAGCAGTACGGCATCGCCACCCGCGAGCAGCTGGTCCTCGGCTGTCACGTGCATGTCTCGGTCGAGTCCGACGACGAGGGCGTCGCCGTGGTGGACCGGCTGCGGCCCTGGCTGGCTCCGCTGACGGCGCTCAGCGCCAACTCGCCGTTCTGGCAGGGCACGGACTCCGGTTACAGCAGCTACCGCAGCCGGGTGTGGCAGCGCTGGCCCTCGGCCGGCCCCACGGAGATCTTCGGCTCGGCCGAGCGGTATCACCGCCGGGTCGCGGACATGGTGGCGACCGGCGCCGTGCTGGACAAGGCGATGATCTACTTCGACGTGCGGCTGTCCGACCGGTACCCCACGGTGGAGCTGCGGGTGGCGGACGTGTGCCTGCACGCGGAGACGGCGGTGCTGATCGCCGCGCTCGCCCGCGGCCTGGTGGAGACGGCGGCCCGCGAGTGGCGGGCGGGGCAGGAGCCGGCCGATCACAGCGTGAGCCTGCTCAGGCTGGCGGCCTGGCGGGCGGCGCGGGCGGGTCTGACGGGCGATCTGCTGCACCCGGAGACCATGCAGCCCCTGCCGGCCAAGGCGGTGCTGGAGGATCTGGTCGAGCATGTCGCCGAGGCGCTTCAGGCTCACGGCGACCTGGAGCTGGTCCGGGAGGGCTGCGCCCGGCTGCTGCGCGAGGGCAACGGGGCCCAGGTGCAGCGCGAGCTGCTGGAACGCACGGGCAGCCTGCGGGACGTCGTCACCGAGTGCGTGCGGCACACCCAGCGCTGAGACGTCCGGGACTGGACGGCCCCGTACGAAGGGGCGGTCTCACAGGATCAGGACGAGGGCGTAGGCCAGGAAGAAGGCCGCGGTCAGGGCGGCGACGAGCAGGGTCACGATCAGGGCCCCCTGGACCAGCCCCTGGTCGGATTGTGGGTCTCCTGGGGGCCCGCCTCGGGCAGGCTGCTCTCCGCGGGCGGGGTCTCGCCCGGGGGAACGCCGCCGCCCGGTTCCAGGCCGGTGCTGCGTTCCGGTTCGGGGTCGGGATTGATGTGACTCATGCTCTGCGGGTCCCCCGAACCACGGAGATCAACAGTGCGGCCACACTTCCGGTGATACCGGCGCCGTATCGCTCCGGTTCGGCTACATTCAGGCACCGCCGATGACTCTACTCATCGGCCGAGTCACCCCCCGTACACGTCAGGAGCAGTGCATGCGTGACCTCGCTCTGGCTCCCCCGTCCGCTCCGCCCCTGACCGGCGGCCTCGCCGACAGCCTCTTCGACATGGCCGAGGCGAACCCCACCCTGCCCATGCTGGCCCGCCGGCCGGACCCGTCCTCCCAGACCTGGGAGGAGGTGACCGCGGTGGAGTTCCGCGACGAGGTCGTCGACCTGGCGAAGGGGCTGATCGCGTCGGGGATATCGCCGGGCGCGCGGGTCGCCGTCATGGCCCGCACCCGGTACGAGTGGACCGTCCTGTGCTACGCGCTGTGGACGGTCGGTGCCGAGGTCGTCCCGATCTACCCGACCTCCTCGCGGGAGCAGGTGGAGTGGATCCTGAAGGACGCCGGCTGCGTGGCGGTCCTGGTCGAGGACGAGCAGGGCGTGATGACCGTCGGCTCGGTGTGCGCGCAGCTGCCGTCGCTGCAGCACGTCTGGCAGCTGGACGCGGGGGCGCTGGGGCAGCTGGTGGCGCAGGGCGAGCAGGTCCCGCTGGCGACGGTGGACTCGATGCGCCGGATCGTGCTGCCGGACTCCACCGCCGTCGTCGCCTACACCTCGGGCACCTCCGGGCAGGCGCTGGGCTGCGCCCTGAGCCACCGGGGTCTGGCGATGGTCTGCGACACGCTGCTGGCGGGCTGGAAGCACACGGTGGCGGCGCCGGGCGAGCAGGGTGCCGTGCTCGCGTTCCTGCCGCTGTCGCACGTGTACGGATTGATGATCCAGTGTCTGTGCGTGCGCGGCGGACTGCTGATGGGGCACGAGCCCGACATGAGCGCCGAGGCGCTCTCCTCGGCGCTGCGCTCGTTCCGGCCGACCTATCTGTACGCCGTGCCGTCGCTGCTGGAGAAGATCTACAAGAATTTTCTGCGGGCCTCTCAGCAGGCGGGCCGGGGCGCGCTGTTCGAGCGGGCGGCCGAGACCGCCCGTGACTTCGCCGAGGCCGTGGAGCGGCAGCGTCTGGGCCGCGGCCCGGGGCCGGGCTTCGACCTGCGCCTGCAGCACGCCCTGTACGAGCGGACCGTCTACCGCCGGCTGCGGGCCACGCTGGGCGGCCGGGTGCGCCGGGCCACCTCGGGCGGCTCGCCGCTCAACCGTGACCTGTCCCTCTTCTACGAGGGCATCGGCATCTACGTGCACGACGGCTACGGGCTGACCGAGACCAGCGGCGGGCTGACCATGCAGCCGTACGGCCGGGAGAAGTCGGGCACCGTGGGTCAGGTGCTGCCGGGCATGGAGATCCGGCTGGCCGACGACGGGGAGATCCTGGTGCGCGGTCCGGCGGTGTTCCAGGGCTATGTGGGCGACGAGGCGGCGACCCGGGCGGCGCTGCGCGACGGCTGGCTGGAGACTGGCGATTTGGGACGGCTGGACGAGGAGGGCTATCTCACCATCACCGGCCGCAAGAAGGACATCATCATCACCAGCAGCGGCAAGAGCGTGGCCCCGGCCGCGCTGGAGCAGCGGCTGCGGATGCATCCGCTGGTGCACCAGGCGGTGGTGGTGGGCGACAACCGGCCGTGCGTGGGTGCCCTGATCACCCTGGACCCGGAGTTCGTGGCGCACTGGCGGGCGGCGCTGTCCCTGCCCGGGGACGCGCCGACCCGTGAGGCGCGGGAGGAGAACGCGCTGCGGGAGGAGCTCGGCCGGGCGGTCGCCGCGGCGAACAGCAGCGTGTCGCGGTCGGAGTCGATCCGGGTGTTCCGGGTGCTGCCCGAGCCGTTCGAGGTGAGCAACGGACTGCTGACGCCGTCGATGAAGCTGCGCCGGGACGAGATCGTGCGGCGTTACGCGCTGGAGATCGACGCGATGTACCAGTCGCGTTCCCGGCGCAGAGCGGGCACGGAGGAGCCGTCGTCGATCTGGGACGACCCGGACAACGTGTTCCGCTGACGGGGTCTCTGCACGCGCCGAGGGGCGCCCACCCGCTCGATCCGGGTGGGCGCCCTTCGGGCTCGTCGGCCTGGTCGGATCACCGGCGCGCCGCCCCGTGCGGCTCGACCGGTGGCGTGTGCCGCACCGGGTTCCCGTCAACGCCCGGCACATGCCTGGGAATTCGCGGGCCCCGGCGGGCGGCGCGCACGGGTGTGACGTGTCCGTCACCGTTCTCCCGCGGGGTACCGGCGCGTAGGCTGCGCCAGCACGGGAACTCACGGAGCTAGGAGACAGACGGGGGAGGGACGAAAGGACGATCGCCCCGCGCCGTACCGCGGGGCCGGGAAGGCGAGATGGCACCCGAGCCGCATGAGGACAGGACACTGGCTGCCGAAGAGATCACGAGCCGCATCGCCAGCTTCCCCGGGGAGCTGCACGACGTGACCGACGCACGGCTGGTCGCGGAGGAGTTTCTCTTCGATCTGGCCCGCGTGTCGGCGCCGGCCGCGCCGGAGCACTGGGACGACATACTGCTGGTGGTGACCGAGCTGGCCGCCAACGCGGTGCAGTACGCGCCGGGTCCGTTCGAGTTGCGGCTGCGGAGAACGTTCGACGGGGTGCATGTGGTGATGCACGACACCAGCACGGTCGAACCGGCTCCCCGGCCCTTCCATCCGAGCCGCGGCGACGGCGGTATCGGCTGGCATCTGATCCACACCCTCGGCGACCAGGTGAGTGTCGTCCGCAACGACACCGGCAAGGACATCCACGTGTTCCTGCCCTGGTGAGGGCCGCCGCCAGCCGCCGCTAGCCGTCGGCCGGTGCGGGCGCGTCGCCCATGGGGAGCAGTACGGCGATGGTCTTGCCGCCCGCGGGGCGCCTGCGGGCGTCGATCCGGCTCGTCAGCCCGGTCACCAGGGGCCAGCCGTAGCCGTTGCCCTGGTGCATGGGCGGCAGGTCGGCGCCGCCCAGGGCGGCCTGAGGGATGACGTCGCTGTGGTCGTGCACGGCGATCCGTACCCCGTCGGCGGTGGTCATGACGTCGAACCCGGTCAGCCCGCCACCGTGCCGGATGGCGTTGGTGACCAGCTCGGAGACGACGAGCGAGAGTGTCCCTGGATCTCCTCGGCGCGGCACCGGTGCGGCCCGCCCTTCACCCGGTCTCGGTCCCGCGCGGCGGCAGCCCCTGGTAGTAGGCGCCGACCTGGGTGAGATACGCGGCGTCCCGGGTCTGGCTGTCGGTCTGGAAGCGGGGTGCCGCCTTCACCTCCGCCCTGGTGCAGGCCAGCGTCACCTTCCGCTCCCCGGTGTCGATGCCGGTGACGGCGCCCACCGGTACCAGCAGGCTCCGGCCGAACACCCAGACGCCGGTGTCCACGACGAGATGGCACAGGCCGTGCGGGTCCGCCTGCCGGTCCACATGGCCGATGGTGCCGTCGTCGGCGACGACGGTGTATCCCGTGAGGTCCTGCCGCAGTGCGGGACCCAGTTCCGGCGCGTACGACCAGATGCTGTCGAAGGGCACGCTGCTCCTTGCCTCCCCGATGAGTGAGTGGAACGACGAAGCCGGCGGGAACTGTGGGCGGCCCGTCCGGCTCCACCTCATCGGTTACCCGCGCGCGGCGGGCGCATTCGGCCGGCTTCGGCGGGCCGGCACGGACGGAACAGTTCGCGCCGATCGGCATCCGCGTCGGCCGATCCGGCGGGACGTGAAGGCATGACAGGAGGAATAGGGGGTACGCGCGGCTGCGCGGTGACCCGGCCGAGTTCGATCACCCCCGTGCCCTGGCCGTCAGTATTCGTTGGAGGTACTCGTGCCCATTGCCCAGAACCCGCTGTCCGTCGAGGTGACGCTGCCACGGGACGACACCGCCCTTCTGACGGTGCAGGGATACCTGGACATCGACACCGCGACCGAGTTCCAGCACCACCTGGCGAACCAGCTGCACCACGGTCGCCGGCACTTCCTGCTCGACCTGTCGGCGGTGCCCTTCATGGACTCGTCCGGGATGAACATCATCCTGCGCGTCTACCAGGAGGTGCGTGAGCTGCCGGGGAGCGTGCACATCATCTCCCCCACCCCCGCGGTGCGGCGGATATTGGACCTCACCGGTGTGAGCATCACCGTCCCGGTGTCGGAGAGCGTCGAGGAGGCGCTTGAGCGGGTCGACCCGCCCCAGGAGCCCGCGACGGAAGGCGAGGACTGAGCACCCGGGGCGACAACCGCAACCTGCCGGACCGGGGGCGGTGAGCGCCGCGCGGCCGAAGGCCGCCCGTCGCCGGCCGCCGCACTGTCCGCGCACGCCCGCCCGGGCCGCCCCGGCTTCCGTCCGGGTGCGCCGGGTGGGGCCGTCGCCGGTGGGCACCCGGCGAGATCACGTCGTCGTCCCGTCACCCGGAACGGGTTCGGCGCGACGCAACAACCATGAGGAGACAACAGGTGCCGGAGCACGAAGCCGACGGTTCGCCGCACACAGCCACGCCCGAGGTGGCGGACTTCCTGCGCCGCCGCAGGGAGCAGATCGCTCAGCAGCCCGGGGTCGGGCACCACGGTGCGGGTGACCTCCTGGGTGACGCGTCCGCCGCGGCCGCGTGAGGAGTCCTGATGCCGCGGGTGAGGTACGTACCCGTCCAGGACTCCACCCGGGTCCGGGACGTGCGGGTCGCCGCGGAGGACGCGGCGGCCGGGGCCGGCCTGGACGTGCGGCGGACCGCGGCCGTGTCCCTGGTGGCGACCGAGCTGGCCACCAATCTGGTCAAGCACGCGCACGGCGGCCAGGTCGTCATCGAGGTCGTCGACGCCGCCGTCCCCCGGGAGCCCGCCGGGCGGTCGGTGCAGATCACCGCGATCGACCACGGGCCGGGGATGGCCGATGTGGCGGGCGCGATGCGGGACGGCTTCAGCACCACCGGGTCGCTCGGCGCGGGCCTCGGCACCTGCCGGCGGCTGAGCGACGACTTCGGGCTGCACAGCGTCCGGGGCCGGGGCACGGTGGCGGTGGCCCGCATCGCCGGCGCCGCGCCCGCCGCCGGCGTCTCGCCGGCGCCGGGCGTGCGGGCGGGAGGGGTGAACATCCCGTTCGCGGCGGCCGAGGAGTCGGGCGACGACTGGGCGTGGGTGCGGTCCGGGGACCTGTACACGCTGATGCTGGCCGACGGGCTCGGGCACGGCGCCGCGGCGGCCGGTGCCTCGGCCGCGGCGGTGGAGGCGGTGCGCCGCGCGCCGCATCTGCCGCCCGCGGAGGCGCTGCGCGCGCTGCACGACGCGCTGGGCGGCACCCGGGGCGCGGCCGTCGCGGTGGCCCAGCTCGATCTGCGGGCGGGGCGGCTGCGGTTCGCCGGGATCGGCAATGTGGGCGCGCGCCTCAGGGACGGCGACCGGTGGCGGGCACTGCTGTCCCGGCCCGGCATCGTCGGGGCGCACCGGCCCGGCACCCTCCGCGAGGACGAGATGCCCTGGACTCGCGACAGCCTGCTGATCCTGCACACCGACGGGCTGCCCAGCCGCTGGTCGCCCCCGTCCGGCGACGGCCTCACCGCGGCCGACCCGGCCGTCACGGCCGCGGTGACGATCCGTGACGCCGGGAGTTCCGCACGGCCGGTGCGGGACGACACCGCCGTGACCGTCCTGTCCCCGACCCCGCCGGACCGACCATGACCCGTACCTGGCGCATCACCTCCGTCACCGACGCGGCCCGTGTCCGGATAGCGCTCGCCCGGCTGGCCGGGGAGCGGGGCCTGCCGGCCGTCGAGCGCGCCCGGCTGGCTACGACGGTCAGCGAGCGGCTGCGGCAGTGCCTCACCAAGGGCGGCACCTGGCTGCTCACCCTGGACACGGCCGGCCCGGCCGGATCGGCACGGCTGCACCTGGTGCTGACGCCGCCTCAGGAGGCGCGCGACGGCGGCGAGCCGCCGTGGGAGGTCACGGTGGCCTGCCCCGGCGGGGACGCGACGGCCGGTGCGGTGCCGGCCGGCACGGCAGAGCCGTCGGCGCTGGCGGAGGCGCTGCTGGGCGCCGACGAGGACACCGCCGTGGTGCTGGACCGGCTCAGCGAGCGGGAGGAGCTGGTCGCCTTCCACCGGGAGGAGCTTGAGCAGACCAACCGGGGCGTGCTGGCGCTGCACGCCGAGCTGGACGCCGCCGGCCGGGCGCAGCGGGAGGCGTTCGCCGCCGAGCGCGCGGCGCGCACCGAGGCGGAGAACGCCCGCCACCGGCTGACGTTCCTGGCGGACGCCAGCGCGGCGCTGAACGCCTCCCTCAACCAGGAGGAGATCCTGCGCCGGCTGCCGGAGTTGCTGGTGCCGGCGTACGCGAGTGAGGTGGACGTCTGGCTGTTCGACGACGAGGACGACCTGCGCGGGCCCTCCTCCCGGCCGGCCGCGGCCGTGCGCGCGCTGCGCACCGGGCGGCCCCAGTACGCGGCGGACCACCCCGGCGGGCTGCCCGGCGTCGACGACCATCCCGCCTCGGCGCTCTCCCCGGGGCGGGCCCTGCTGTGCGTGCCGCTGCTGACCCGGCGGGCCCCGCTGGGTGTGCTGACGCTGTCGCCGCCCGGCGCGTGCTGGGACGCGGACGACGCCGTGATGCTGATCGAGCTGGCCCGGCGGGCCGGGATCGCCCTGGACAACGCGCGCCGGTTCGAGCACAACCGGGACATCGCCGAGACGCTGCAGCGGGCCCTGCTCACCGAGTTGCCGGTCACCCCCGGCCTCACGCTCGCCGCTCGGTATCTGCCGGCCACGCACGGCCTGAACATCGGCGGTGACTGGTACGACGCCTTCCGCCAGCCGGACGGCAGCCTGATCACCGTCATCGGCGACGTCACCGGGCACGGGCTGCACGCGGCGGTGATGATGAGCCAGCTGCGCACCGCGCTGCGGGCCTACGCGGTGGACGGCGGCAGTCCCGGCCGGCTGCTGACCCGGCTGCACGGGTTCCTGCACCATCTGCAGCCCGATCTGTACGCCACCGCGGTCATCACCCGCGTCCACCCCGACGAGCCGACGCTGACCTGGGCGGCCGCCGGGCATCCGCCGCCGGTGCTGCGGCTGCCCGACGGGCGGGTGCGGGTGCTGGACGCCAAGCCGGGCGCGATGCTCGGCATCCCGCTGCGGCAGGACATCGCCGACCACACCGAGCGGCTCGAGCCGGGCTCGACGCTGGCCCTGTACACGGACGGTCTGGTGGAGCGGCGGGCGCGGGGCATCGACCCGGGGATCGCCCGACTGGCGGCGGCGCTCGGGGCGTTCGACCCCGGGGAGCTGGAGGCGGACCTGGAGGGCGCGGCGGACCGGACGCTGCACCCGCTGCTCAGCGACTCCGAGCGCGACGACGACGTGTGCCTGCTGCTGTGCCATCTGCACGAGCGATCGATTCCCGGTGCGCTCCGGCCCGTGGGCGGGCATCGTGGTGCTGAGCAGGGGCACGCGTAGGGCGTCGGCGTTCCGGCGCATCGCGGCCGCCGCCGGGGCGCCGCCGGCCGCAGAATGGGAGAACACCGTGACTCGACCCAGGATCCTCGTGGTGGGTGCAGGCTTCGCCGGTGTGGAGTGCGTGCGCCGGCTGGAGCGCAGACTCACCCCGGACGAAGCCGACGTCACCCTGGTGACGCCGTTCTCCTATCAGCCGTATATGCCGCTGCTGCCCCAGGTGGCTTCCGGCGTGCTGACCCCGCAGTCGATCGCGCTGTCCCTGCGCCGCAGCCGGAAGTACCGCACGCGGATCATTCCCGGCGGTGCCGTCGGGGTGGACCTGAAGGCCAAGGTGTGCGTGATCCGCACCATCACCGACGAGATCGTCAACGAGCCGTACGACTACATCGTGCTGGCCCCCGGCAGCGTCACCCGCACCTTCGACATCCCGGGACTGGTCGACCACGCCTTCGGCCTGAAGACCCTCGCCGAGGCCGCCTACATCCGCGACCACGTCATCTCGCAGCTCGACCTGGCCGACGCCAGCCCCGACCCGGCCGAGCGTGCCGCGCGGCTGCAGTTCGTGGTGGTCGGCGGCGGCTACGCGGGCACCGAGACCGCGGCCTGTCTGCAGCGGCTGACGCACGCCGCGGTCAAGCGCTACCCGCGGCTGGACCCGCATCTGATCAGGTGGCATCTGATCGACATCGCGCCGAAGCTGATGCCCGAGCTGGGCGAGAAGCTGGGGCGCAGCGCGCACGAGATCCTGACCCGGCGGGGCATCGAGATCTCGCTGAAGACCTCCATCGAGAAGGCCGGCCCGGACGAGGTGACCTTCACCGACGGCCGGGTGGTGCCGACGCACACCCTGATCTGGACGGCCGGCGTCGTCGCCAGTCCCCTCATCGCCGCGCTGGGCGCGGAGACCGTCAAGGGGCGCCTCGCCGTCACCGCCGACATGGCCCTGCCCGGTTACGACGGTGTGTTCGCGCTCGGTGACGCCGCAGCGGTGCCGGACCTGGGCAAGGGCGAGGGCGCCGTGTGCCCGCCGACCGCGCAGCACGCGATGCGGCAGGGGCGGCACGTCGCCGAGAACGTCATCGCCACGCTGCGCGGGGAGCCCAAGCGGCCCTACACGCACAAGGACTTGGGTCTTGTGGTGGACCTGGGCGGCAAGGACGCGGTGTCCAGGCCGCTCGGCATCGAGCTGCACGGCCTGCCGGCGCAGGTGGTGGCGCGCGGCTACCACTGGTCGGCGCTGCGCACCAATGTCGCCAAGACGCGGGTGATGACCAACTGGCTGCTGAACGCGGTCGCCGGCGACGACTTCGTGCGCACCGGGTTCCAGGCGCGCAAGCCCGCGAAGCTGCGGGACTTCGAGTACACCAACGAGTACATGACGCCGGAGGAGGTGCGGGCCCACGTGGCGGCGAGCCGCGCGGCGCAGTGAGACGCCGGCCTCGGGTCCGGTACGGGCCGGCGGCGTGAGGTCAGGGGGGCGGTCGGTGCGGTCCAGGCTGCGGGACCGCATCGCGGCGTCCGATCCGGGGCTGCTGCGGCTGACGTCGGGGCTGCGCACGGTCGGCGCCATCGCGCTGACCCTGGCGGCCTTGGCCCCCTTCGGCCCGGGCATCACCCGTCTGGTGGCCGGGGCGATGACGTCGATGGTCGCCACGTTCGCCATCCGGGAGAAGCAGCGCCGGGCGCAGGCGGTGACGCTGGCTCTGGGTCTGCCGGTGGCGCTGGTGTCGGTGTCGCTGGGTGCGCTGCTGAGCCAGCGGCCGGTCGTGGGCGACGTGTTCTTCGTCGTGCTGATCTTCAGCGCGGTCTACGGCCGCCGGTTCGGCGAGCGCGGCACCACGCTGGGGTTGATCGCCTTCCAGACGTACTTCATCTCCCTGTTCGTCGGGGCCTCCCCCGAGGGGCTCCCCGGGCTGTGGGCGGTGGTGGCCGTCGCCTTCGCGTGCAGCGCGCTGGTGCGGTTCGTGCTGGTGCCGGTGACGCCCACGGCCCTGCTGGGGCGGCTGCGGGAGGCGTTCCGGGCCCGGCTGGCGCAGCTCGTCTCGGCCCATCTGGCGCTGCTGGAGGCGGATCCGGACGCCCCGGACGCCGTCGACAAGGCGCTGGAGGAGGTCCGCGAGGGCACCTCGCGGCTGCACGAGACGGCGCTGATGATCCAGTCCCGTCTGGAGGAGGGCACCCGGGACGAGGCGACGGCGCGGCTGGTGCAGCGGCGCATCGCGGACGCGGAGATCGCCGCGGAACGGCTCGGCCTGGTGCTGCTGTCGGCGCGCAGCGCCGAGCGGGCGGACACGCTGACGCTGCATCTGCCGGGCGCGCCCGCACCGGAGATGGGCCGGCTGCCGGGTCCCGAGGAGTCCACGGCGATGGTGCGGCGCGATCTGATCGCGCTGCGCGCGCTGGTGCTGCGCTCCGGCGGCGAGGCCGCGGAGAACGTGCTGAGGCAGGTGCGCAACCGGCTGCTCGCCTACCGGGAGGAGGAGAACCTCCCGGCGGCGTCCCCGGCGGTGCAGGACGTGTTCCGGGCGATCGGCGAGACCGCGCGCGCCGTGCTGGGGCTGCGGATCGCGCTGGAGGGTGCGCCGGAGGAGGCGGACGAGTCACCGGAGACGACGCGGTCCCGCGAGGAGCTGGACGCCGAGGACGCCGCCATCGACGCCGAGAAGACCGAGCCGGAGGAGGAGCAGAAGGGGCTGCGGCGTCCGACGACCCGGGCGGCCGTGCAGGTCGCGGTGGGGTCGACGCTGGCCATCCTGGGCGGGGAGCTGATCTCCGCGGACCGCTGGTACTGGGCGGTGCTCACCTGCTGGATCGTCTTCCTCAACACCTCCTCGACGGGCGAGATCCTGGTCAAGGGCTACCGCAGGCTGCTGGGCACGGTCTTCGGCGTCGTGGCCGGCATCGTGCTGGCCGGGCTGGTGGGGCAGCACACGGTGGCGGCGTTCGCGCTGGTGCTGGTGCTGATCTTCGCGATGTTCTACTCGGCCCCGCTGTCCTACACGCTGACGTCGTTCTTCGTGACGGCGATGCTGGGCCTGCTCTACACGCTGCTGCACACCTACAGCTGGGAGGTGCTGGTGCTGCGGGTGGAGGAGACGGCGCTGGGCGCGGCGTGCGGGGTGGTGGCGGCGGCGTTCGTGCTGCCGGTGAAGACGGACCGGCGCACCAACGAACTGCTGGGCACGGTGCTGGAGCGCCTTGCGGAGGTCACCGAGGCGGCGGTGGGACAGCTCAGCGGCGGCCCGGCGGACGACCTGCTGGACAAGGCGCGGGACCTGGACCAGGCGCTGGGCGATCTGCGCGGGGCGGTCCAGCCGCTCACCCACCCGGTGACCCCGCTGCGGGCCCGCCGCAGCACGGCCCAGTACGTGGTGGCGCTGCTGGAGACCTGCGCGTATCACGCGCGGTCGCTGGCCGCCACGGCCGAGCTGCTGCCCGCCCACCCCTCCATCGCGGCGGACCCGCGGCTGCGGGGGGCCGCCGCCCGTACGGTGCGCAACATCCGGGCGATCGCGGCCCGCGTCGAGAACGAGCAGGCGGACCGGAAGTCGGACCGGCGGGTGGAGACGGGTGCGAGCATCGCCTCCCTGCTCAGCGGCTCGGGCGGCGACACCGCGGCCCGCTACGGCCGGATCACCACCCGCGTGCTGCGCCATCTGGAGCGCCTGGACGAGGCGGTGGTGGGCCTGGCCCGCCCCTTGGGCGTGCGGGTGGCCACCAAGGACTGACGCCAAGGGCCGAACCGGCGAGCCCGGGGCACGGAGGCGTCAGAAGTCCGTGGGCAGACCGCTCGCCCTGGCGATTCCGCGGAGTTCCTCGTTCTGCTGGTGCCGCTCTCTGATGAACGCGGCGATCTCGTCGAGCCGCGACGGGTCGTTGGCGGTGGCCGCGTCGGTGACGACCCGGACCGGTCCGCTGTCGTCCACCTCCAGCTCGACCACCTCGTTGTCCAGGCGGCCGGTGACGGCGGTGGCGATGACCAGCGCGGCCTCGTCACGGATCTCCTGCGGCAGTTCGTCGTCGCCGCCGTCCAGGGCGACGTCGAGTCCGGACAGGCGGTGTTCCTCGATCGCCTTGAGGACCGGCTCCACCACGCGCAGCAGAAGCCGGTAGTCCTCGGTGTCCATCCGGATGCGCAGCAGGTCCAGGTAGACGTCCACGGGCCGGCCGTCCGGGGGGATCTCGGATTCACTCATTGGTCCCGTGTTCCCCCGATACGGCCGGCCTATCCGGAATCCGGTGTCTCAGACGCGCCGCCAGCGGGCCAGCGCGAAGGAGAACACGCCGAACAGCACCAGGCCCGCGGCGACGCAGGCCGGCAGCCACGGGCCCAGCGGGGTTCCGGCGAGGCAAGGCAGGATGTCGTCCATGCCCTTGGCCTCGTCCGGCTCGTACGCGATCACGGCGCGCACCGCGAAGACACCGGCCGCGGCGAAGACCAGGCCGCGCGCCACGCCGCCGACTCCGCTCACGTCGAGCAGACGGCGGGCGCGGGGGCTCAGCTCTCCGGGCTTGAGCTTCTGGGGACGCGGTGGTCAGCGGACCGGGCGTCGCCGCGGACGGGGCGGCGGCCGGCCAGCGGTGCGCGGTCTTGAGGGCCTGATGCACGTCGCGGGTGCCGGTGGTCACGCACAGGGTGTAGGCGAGGTCGCGGGCCCGCGCGCTGGACGTCTCCGGGGTGCTGCCCGGGGGCGGCTGCTCGTACTCGTCGACGAGGCGGCGCAGCACGGCGGGGTCGGGCTTGAGCATGTGTCTCTTCCGGTGCGGTTCTGGGGTGAGGTTTCCGGTGCGGTTCTGGGGTGAGGTGAAGGGGGTTGGTGCAGGGGTGAAGGGGTGACGCCGGTGGCGCTCAGGCGGAGGGCGCGTGGCCGCCGCGCGGCCTGCGCTCCTCCATCGCCTCGGCGCGGATGCGGGCGCAGCTGCGGCTGATGAGGCGCGAGACGTGCATCTGGGAGATGCCCAGGCGGTCGGCGATGCGGCTCTGGGTCATGTCCTCGAAGAACCGCATGTAGAGAATGGCGCGCTCGCGCTCCGGCAGCCGGCGCAGTCCCGCCTTGGCCGACTCGCGGTCGACCACGACGTCGTAGGAGGAGTCCGGGGCGCCGAGGGTGTCGGCGAGGCTGTAGCCGTCGTCGTCGGAGTTGAGTTCCGCGTCCAGGGAGAGGGTGCTAAAGCTCTCCAGCGCCTCCATCCCGGCCGAGACCTCCTCGTCGGTGAGCCCGGTGTGGGCGGCGATGTCCGCAACGGAGGGCTCGGGGCTGCCCGGGTGCTGGGTGAGTTCGCGGCGGGCGACGCGCACCTTGTTGCGCAGCTCCTGGACCCGGCGGGGTACGCGCAGCGCCCACATGCGGTCCCGGAAGTGGCGCTTGACCTCGCCCGTGATGGTGGGCACGGCGTAGCTCTCGAAGGCTCCGCGTTCCGGGTCGAAGCGGTCGATGGCCTTCACCAGGCCGAGGGCGGCCACCTGACGCAGGTCCTCGACGGACTCGCCGCGGTCGCGGAAGCGACCGGCTATGCGGTGCGCCATGGGGAGCCAGGCGGTGACCAGTTCGTCGCGGACGGCGTCCCGTTCGGGGCCGTCCTCCAGGGAGGCCAGCCGCGTGAAGAGGACGGCCGTGTCGGGGGCGTCGTCGTGCCGCCGGCGCGTGGTGGCGGCCGTCGCGGTCGTGGTGTCGGGGCGGTCGGTGGGCGTGTCGATCAGCATGCGGTTTCGCTCCCGAGCGGTGGTATTGGGGGTTTGCCGCGGGACGGGGCCGCAGGAGGCTCAGAGGCCCTCAGCGGTCATACCGGTCCCGCCGGCGCGCCTCCGGTCCGAAGCACGAAAGTCCGGTTGCCCTGGGTTCCGGGGAACAAACTCCGCTTTGTATGGCAATCCACCGCGAGCCCCTCGGCACCGCTCAGGACAGGGGCACCACGGCGGTGATGCACTTGCCGCCGGAGGGCAGGTCGGACACCCGTACGTCGCGGGCGAGCCGGCAGACGATGGGCCAGCCGTGGCCACCGGGGCGGCTGCCGCGCCGCTGTTCCGGATCCGGTTCGGCGGTGGGCAGCCGGTCGCTGCGGTCGCTGACCGAGACGCGTATGCCGGGGCCGGTGACGTCGATGCGGACGTCGGTGACCCCGCCGCCGTGCACGATGGCGTTGGTGGTGAGCTCGGACGCCACCAGCAGGGCGTCGGCGAGCGCGTCGGTGTCGCAGGGAGAGTGCAGGGTGCGGCAGCGGTCGGCCACCGCCTGCCGCACGGCCTGCCGTACGTCGCACGGCCGGTAGTCCGCCCGCGGCGCGGCCCGGCGTGCGCCGGGCGGTGCGGCAACGGGGTCGATCGGGGTCTCCTCGCACATCCTTCGGCTCCTGTCAGCAGCAGACGGACCTCGCCACGGGCGGCCGGTCCACCCCTTCCGGCTCACCTGCCCCCGCACCGCCAAACCTCGCCGCGCCGTTCACCTGGGTTTCCCCGGCGCATGTCATCCGGGTGGCGGACAGGGGTACGCGGTGCACATGACCGACGTTGTGGACTCGGACGAACTGCTCCGGCGGATCCAGCGGGCGCGGGCCTTCGCGGCGCGCGAGGAGCGCGAGTGGCGGGCCAGGGGCGAGGAGGCGGCGCGGACCGATCCCCGTGCGGCCGGCGAGGCGGAGACGCGGCGGGTGGCGTACGAGGTGGTCCGCGAGGTGCTGGACGAGATCGTGCGGCCGGGCAAGCACCCGGTGCGGGGCTGACGCGGCAGGGCACCGTCGTCGTCCCGGGCCGCACCGCGCGCCGGGCGCCGGCTGGTTGACGCGGTGGTCTCCGGGCACCCGGTGGTCATGAGTGCCGATCACAGCAGGGCGCCGGTGCTGGAGGCGCTGGAGGAGTATCACCGCCACGGACGCCTCGGGTTCACGCCGCCCGGTCACAAGCAGGCGCGGGGTGCCGATCCGGCCGCCCGCGAGGTCCTCGGCGACGCGGTGTTCCTGGGCGATGTGCTGGCCTCGGGCGGTCTGGACGACCGGCTCACCCGGGGGCGCGTGCTGGAGCGGGCGCAGGAGCTGATGGCCGACGCGGTGCACGCGGAGCACACGTTCACCCACGGCGACGACCGGGAGACCACCGGGGAGCTGCTGTCGGCGCTGCGGGACCTGGCCCGGGCGGCGCGGGATCTGCCGCGGACGCCCGAGGTGGAGGTGCCGGTGCCCGGGGAGCTGCGGATGGAGCAGGCGCTGCTGCCGCGGGACGCGTTCTTCGGCCCGGCGGAGGATGTCCCGCTGTCCGAGGCGGCCGGGCGGGTCGCCGCCGAGATGATCACCCCGTATCCGCCGGGGATCCCGGCGGTGCTGCCGGGCGAGCGGCTCACCGGGCCCGTGCTGCGCTATCTGCGGACCGGTCACGACGCGGGGATGAACCTGCCGGATGCGTCCGACCCCGGGCTGAACACGGTGCGGGTGGTGGCGCGGACGTGAATGCGGGTGGTGGCACGGAAGTGAAACAGGTCACGTGACCCGGTTCCGGTTCCGAACCACCCCCGCCAATGGTTTATCGTTCATACATACGTGGTGATGGGGTCGACGCGCAGGTCCCCCGTACACCACCGTTTGCCGCCCTGGCTGGTTTCCCCCGTCCAGCCAGGGCTTTTTACGTCCTCCCGGATGCCACGAACGGCGGCAGCGGCTGAAATGGGGCGTAGGGGAAGCACCGGAACCGACGGCCCCGGCGAGGAGCTGCGCCTCATGACCAAAGCCATCAAACTCCTGACCGCTCTGCCCCCACCGCAACGGGAGCGCCTGATGGCGCTCGCGCGGGAGGTGTCCTTCCCGGAGGACACCCGGATCTTCGAGGCGGGCGGCACCGCGGACCGGTTCTGGGTCATCCGTTCCGGCGCGGTCACCCTCGACCAGCAGGTCAACGAGCTGCACCGGATCACCGTCGCCAGCCTGGGCGCCGGTGACCTGCTCGGCTGGTCCTGGCTGTTCCCGCCCTACCAGTGGGACTTCGGCGCCCAGGCGTTCACCCCGGTGCGCGCCTACGAGTTCGAGGCGGCCGCCGTGCTCCGGCTGTGCGACGAGGACCCGCGGCTCGGGCTGACGCTGGTGCGCAATGTCGCCGAGATCCTGGCGCACCGGCTGGAGATGACGCGGGGCCAGCTGCTGGAGCAGTACGCCCTGCACCGGCGCGGGGCGCTGTAGGTCCGGCCGCCGGACCCCAAGGGTGGATCACACGCGGTAGCGGCGCAGCGGCGGGAGTCGACGGGGGCCACGAGCGGGCAGGCCGTGGATCACACGCGGTAGCGGCGCAGCGCGGGCATCGCGGCCGCCAGGGCGAGCATCACCACGACCACCAGGACCCCGCCGCCCACCACGGCCGCGCGCGGGCCGAAGGCGGAGCCCGCCGTGCCGTGCAGCAGGTCGGCCAGACGCGGCCCGCCCGCCACCACCACGGTGAAGACGCCCTGCATCCGGCCACGCATCTCGTCGGTCGCCGCGGAGAGCAGGATCGCGCCGCGGAAGACCATGGAGACCATGTCGGCGACCCCCGCGACGGCCAGGAAGGCCACCGCGAACCACAGGCTGCCGCTCAGCCCGAAGCCGGCGACGGCAAGGCCCCAGACCACCACCGACCAGATGACCATCCACCCGTGCCGGCGGGCCCGGGAGAACGTGCCGGAGAACAGCCCGCCCGCCACCGCGCCCGCGGGGATCGCGGCGAACAGCAGCCCCAGCGCGAAGCCCTCGCCGTAGGGCGCGAAGGTCTCGGAGGCGAGCTGCGGGAAGAGGGCGCGCGGCATGCCGAGCACCATGGCGACGATGTCGGCGAGGAACGACAGCAGCAGCACGGCGTGCCCGGCCATGTAGCGGAAGCCCTCCGCGATCTCCCGCAGTCCGGCGCGCCGCGACACCACGGCCTTCAGCGGCGGCAGCGCGGGCAGCCGGTACACCGCCCACACGGTGACGCAGAGCGCGAGGGCGTCGATCAGGTACAGCTCGGCCAGTCCGATCACCGGGATGAGCGCACCGGCCAGCAGCGGTCCCGCGATCTGCCCGGTCTGCATCACGGTGGAGCCCAGCGCGTTGGCCGCGGGCAGCTCGTCGGCGGGCACCAGGCGGGCCACGGAGGCGCTGCGGGCCGGGGCGTTGAGTCCCCAGAACGCCTGCTGGAGGGCGAGCAGCACCATCAGCACCGCGACCGACTCCGTTCCGGTGACCGCCTGGAGCCAGAACAGCAGCGAGGTGACGGCGATACCGGTGTTGGTGATCAGCAGCAGTCTGCGGCGGTCCATCGCGTCGGCGATCGCGCCGCCCCACAGCGCGAACACGATCAGCGGCAGCAGGCCCGCGATGCTGGCGGTGCCGACCCAGGCGGAGGAGCCGGTGATGTCGTAGATCTGCTTGGGCACGGCGACCGCGGTCAGCTGGCTGCCGACCGCCGTGACGACGGTGGACGTCCACAGCCGGCGGTAGGCGGGGCGGCGCAGCGGCCGGGTGTCCATCGCCCAGCGCCGCCGCCGGGTCTCACGTCTCGGTGCGGGCTCCTCCGCCCGGCGTTCGGCTTCGCTCTCGCTGGTGTCCACGACCGTCCCGTTGGGGATTACATCTACCTGGCCGGGGATCAGTCTCGCAGCCCCCCGTGCCGGCGTGGTGCCGGGCCCCGTCGATGCGGTCGAGCCGCCGCGTCAGGCACCGGTGATGAGGCCGAGCACCCGCGTCAGGCCCCGGCGATGAGGCCGAGCACCCGCGTCAGGCCCCGGCGATGAGACCGATCCCGAGGACGATCATGGTGGCGGCGACCACTCCGTCCACCACCCGCCAGGCGGCAGGCCGGGCCAGCCACCGGCTGAGCAGCCGGGCCCCGAAGCCGAGCGCGGCGAACCAGCAGACGCTGGCCAGCACCGCACCGATGCCGAAGGTCCAGCGCAGCGAGCCGTGGTCGGCGGCGACCGAGCCCAGCAGGAACACGGTGTCGAGGTAGACGTGCGGATTGAGCCAGGTCAGGGCGAGGCAGCCGGGCTGCTCGGTGCGCCACCTGGGGCGCATGCGCTACCTCCCGGTCGCCAATCCGCGGTTCGCCGAGCGGTACTTGTCCGGCCCGCTCGCCGAGGTGGTGCCCGAGGCGCCCGTGGCCCGGTCGGCGGGACCGGAACCGCGCGGCCGGTGCGCCTCCTTGTCCGCTACGGCCTGCCCGTCGAGGCGGCGGGCCGCGCTGTCCAGGAGCATGTCCAGGGCCGTCGGGTAGGCGCTGGTGACCATGCGGGTGGCGAGGAGGGGGGCCGCCTCGGCGATGCGGGGGTGGGTCTCGGCGGGGAGGCGGGCGTAGGTCGAGCGCCACATCTCCTCGTCGGAGCGGAGCGCCGCGCTGGGCAGGGCCAGGGAGGCGGCGTCGAGGGCGGCGAAGGCGAGCGTGGTGTCGATGAAGGCGTGGTAGATCCGCACCGTCTCCGGCAGGGGAAAGCCGGCGGTGCGCAGCACGTCCAGCACCGCCTCGTCCGCGGCGAGCTCATGGGCGCGGCCGGTGACCCGGGAGGCGGTCAGCACCGCCGCCTGCGGATGGGAGACGTAGGCCTCGTGGATGCGCAGGCCGATGCTGCGCAGGTCCTCGCGCCACTCCCCCGTGCGCCGCCAGCCGTGCAGCGCGCGGCCGATGAGGGCGTCGCCGATCGCCAGGGTGAGGTCGTCCATGCCGCGGAAGTAGCGGTAGAGCGTGCTGGGGTCGCAGTCCAGGGCGAGGCCCAGCCGGCGGGCGGTCAGGCCGGTGCTGCCGTGCTCGCGGAGCAGGCGCAGCGCGGTCTCGACGATCAGTTGCTCCGACAGCACCCGTCCGCTCCTGGTGGGCCGGCGCCGCCGCCGCTTCTCCTCGGGCACCACCGGTTTCGCCATCGCGTCCGCCTCCCGTCGTCGCGGATCGGTTTCCGGGCTCCGGTCCTCGAGGGCCGGAGCCCGGAGCGCCCTTACGCCAACGCCATTGACCTTACGACACCACCGGGCGTTGGATCTGGCTCGAGGGGCCCCTCGGCGCAATCGGCGTTTTTATGAGACGAGGACAAGGAAAGGGAGTGCGCGTCATGCGTGTACTGCTCGTGGGCGCGGGCGGCGTGGGTACGGCGATCACCCGGATCGCGGCCCGGCGGCCGTTCTTCGACCGGATGGTGGTGGCCGACTACGACCCCTCGCGCGCCGAGGCGGCGGTCTCCGCCCTCGGTGCCGAGGCCGGCCGGTTCCAGGCCGAGCGGGTGGACGCCGGGGACGAGGCGCAGGTGGCGGCGCTGCTGGCGAAGCACGAGTGCGATGTGCTGCTCAACGCCACCGACCCCCGGTTCGTGATGCCGCTGTTCCGGGCCGCGCTGGGCGCGAAGGCCACCTATGTCGACATGGCGATGTCGCTGTCGAAGCCGCACCCCGAGCGGCCGTACGAGGAGTGCGGGGTGAAGCTCGGCGACGAGCAGTTCGAGCGGGCCGCCGAGTGGGAGAAAGCCGGCGCGCTGGCCCTGGTCGGCATGGGCGTGGAGCCCGGCCTGTCGGACGTCTTCGCACGGTACGCCGCCGATGAACTCTTCGACGAGATCGAGGAGATCGGCGTCCGCGACGGGGCCAACCTCACGGTGGAGGGCTACGACTTCGCACCCTCCTTCAGCATCTGGACCACCATCGAGGAGTGCCTGAACCCGCCGGTGGTGTACGAGGCCGGCCGCGGCTGGTTCACCACCGAGCCGTTCAGCGAGCCGGAGGTGTTCGACTTCCCCGAGGGCATCGGCCCTGTGGAGTGCGTGAACGTGGAGCACGAGGAGGTGCTGCTGGTCCCGCGCTGGGTGAACGCGCGCCGGGTCACCTTCAAGTACGGGCTGGGGCAGGAGTTCATCGACACGCTCAAGACGCTGCACCTGCTGGGCCTGGACCGCACCGAGCCGGTGACCGTGCCGAGCGCGCGGGGGCCCGTCCAGGTCTCCCCGCGGGACGTGGTCGCGGCCTGCCTGCCCGACCCGGCGACGCTGGGCGAGCGGATGCACGGCAAGACCTGCGCCGGGACCTGGGTGCGCGGAACGAAGGACGGCGCGCCGCGCGAGGTGTACCTGTACCACGTGGTCGACAACCAGTGGTCCATGGCCGAGTACGGCTGCCAGGCGGTGGTGTGGCAGACCGCGATCAACCCCGTGGTGGCGCTGGAACTGCTCGCCACGGGCGAGTGGTCGGGGACCGGCGTGCTCGGTCCGGAGGCGTTCCCGGCGAGGCCGTTTTTGGACCTGCTGAACGCCTACGGCTCGCCGTGGGGCATGCGGGAGCAGTGACATGCCCTGTTTCGCCCGTGGCCGGCAGGTCACCCGGAAGGGAGCAGAGCATCCCCGAGGGGGGCTTGAGGGATGCGTTCCCGACTCCGGACACAGGTGACATTCCATGGACAACTGGCGTGCCCGCGCTGCCTGTCGGGACGAGGATCCCGACCTCTTCTTCCCGATCGGCACCACCGGCCCGGCCCTGGTGCAGGCCGAGCAGGCCAAGGCGGTGTGCCGGCGCTGCCCGGTGCGGGAACAGTGCCTGGAGTGGGCGCTGGAGACCGGGCAGTCCATCGGAGTGTGGGGCGGCACGAGCGAGACGGAACGCCGTGCGCTCGAGCGGCGCACGGCCGCACGACGCGGTTCCGGCTGAGCGGGCGGAGAGCACCGGCCGCCCGTTCGGCCGGACTTCACCGGAAGAGGGCCCGAGGATGAGTGTGCGGTTGCGGCGGGTGTACGAGCCGCCCGAGGCGGACGACGGGGTGCGGGTGCTGGTCGACCGCCTGTGGCCCCGGGGGCTGGCGAAGGAGGCGGCCCGGATCGACGAGTGGCCCAAGGGGCTGACCCCGTCGACCGAGCTGCGCCGCTGGTATCACGCGGGCAAGGGGTCGTACGAGGAGTTCCGCGAGCGCTACGAGGCGGAACTCGACGTCCCCGAGGCGGCCGAGCTGCTCGAGCATGTGCGTGAGCTGGCCGCCAAGGGGCCCGTGACGCTGCTGACCGCCGCCAAGGACCCGGAGCGCAGCCATGCGGCCGTGCTGGCCGGGTTGCTGGAGGAGGAGGACTGAGCCCCTCCGCACCGTCCGGGGCGCCCCGCGCCGACTCCCGCTCCCCTCCCGGGCGGCGGCCGGCTCCGCCCCGCCTTCGGGCGGCCCGCACCGACTCCGGGCCGCCCGCACGCGCCTTCAGGGGCCGCCTGTATGCGCCTTCAGGGGCCGCCTGATGCGCCTTCAGGCCGTCTGCTGTGCCGCCGCCCGGCCCGCGGCGCGGCCGGAGAAGAGGCAGCCGCCGAGGAAGGTGCCCTCCAGGGCGTTGTAGCCGTGGACGCCGCCGCCGCCGAAGCCGGCGACCTCGCCGGCCGCGTAGAGGCCGTCGACCGGGCTGCCGTCGGTGCCGAGGGCGCGGGAGTCGAGGTCGGTCTGGATGCCGCCCAGGGTCTTGCGGGTGAGGATGTGCAGCTTGACGCCGATCAGGGGGCCGGCCGCGGGGTCGAGGATGCGGTGCGGGGTGGCCACCCGGCCGAGCCGGTCGCCTATGTAGCGGCGGGCGTTGCGGATGCCCTGCACCTGGGCGTCCTTGGCGTAGGGGTTGGCCATCTGCAGGTCGCGGGCCTCGATCTGGCGCCGGATGACAGACGCGTCCAGCAGGGGCTTGCCGGTGAGGGCGTTCATCTTGTCGACGAGCTGTTCCAGGGTGGGCGCGGTGACGAAGTCCGCGCCGTTGCGCAGGAAGGCGTCCACCGGGCCGGGCGCGCCCTTGCCGAGCAGCCGCTCGCGCAGGAAGCCGGCGCGGTCCTTGGCGGTGATGTCCGGGTTCTGCTCGGAGCCCGACAGGGCGAACTCCTTCTCGATGATCTTCTGGGTGAGGATGAACCAGGAGTGGTCGTACCCGGCGATGTCCTCGGTGGTGCGCAGGTGCTTGAGGGTGCTCAGGGTGTCGTAGCCGGGCAGGCAGGGCTCGGGCAGGCGGCGGCCCAGGGCGTCGAACCACATCGAGGAGGGGCCGGGCAGGATGCGGATGCCGTGGCCGGGCCAGATGGGGTCCCAGTTCTGCAGGCCCTCGGTGTAGTGCCACATGCGGTCGCGGTTGACCAGGCGCACCCCGGCGCGGGCGCTGATGTCGAGCATCCGCCCGTCGACATAGGCGGGGACACCGGTGACCATCTCGGCGGGCGGGGTGCCGAGGCGTTCGGGCCAGTAGCGGCGGACGATGTCGTGGTTGCCGCCGATGCCGCCGCTGGTGACGATCACGGCCTGGGCGGTCAGCTCGAACTCCCCGACCGTGTCCCGGTTGGAGGCGACGCCGCGCGGGGAGTCGTCGGGGGCCAGCACGGTGCCGCGCACACCGCGGGCGGCGCCGTTCTCCATGACCAGTTCGTCGACGCGGTGGCGGTGGTAGAAGGTGAGCAGCCCGTCGCTCGCCGCCTGCTTGGCGTACCGGACGAAGGGTTCGACCACGCCGGTGCCGGTGCCCCAGGCGATGTGGAAGCGGGGCACGCTGTTGCCGTGGCCGTCGGCGCGCAGGTCGCCGCGCTCGGCCCAGCCGACGGTGGGCAGGAAGGTGATGCCGTGCCCGTCGAGCCAGGGCCGCTTCTCCCCGGCCGCCCACTCGACATAGGCGCGGGCCCAGCGCACCGCCCAGGAGTCCTCGTCGTCCAGCCGGTCGAAGCCGGCGCTGCCCTGCCAGTCGCTCCAGGCCAGGTCGAAGGAGTCCTTGATGCCGAGGCGCCGCTGCTCCGGGGAGCCGACCAGGAACAGCCCGCCGAAGGACCAGAAGGCCTGCCCGCCGAGGTTGGCGGCGTTCTCCTGGTCGACGAGCGCGACCCTGCGGCCCCTGCTGGTCAGTTCGTGGGCCGCGACCAGGCCCGCGAGCCCCGCTCCCACGACGACGACATCGGCGTCCATGGCCTCCCCTTCCCTACTCAGTCACGCCCGCGCGGGGCCGGTTCGGCGCTGCCCTCGGTGAGCAGCGCGGTCAGCAGTTGTTTCAGCCAGGCCCGGGCGCCGGCGACGTCCCGGTCCAGCAGCAGTCGGGTGGTGACGCCGTCGTACGCGGCGACCACGGCGTGCGCGGCGCTGTCGGCGTCGCCGAGCACGGCGGGCAGCGCGGTGTGACCCCGGGCCCTGGCCAGCCGCTCGGCGATGGCGCCGCGCAGTCTGGCCCGGTGTTCCAGCAGGGTGCGGGCGACCTCCGGGTCGCGGGCGGCGTGCACCAGGAAGTCCGTCTTCACCAGCAGCCAGTCCCGGTCGAGCAGCAGCACACCGGTGACCCGGTCCACGGCGGCGGGCACGTCCAGGTCGGGGCCGTCCTGGGCGAGGGCCTCGGAGACCTGCCGGGCGATCAGCTCGGCCCGCTCCTCGTACAGGGCGAAGAACAGCTCGTCCAGGCTGGAGAAGTTGGAGTAGAAGGCGCCCCGGCTGTATCCGGCGGCCTCGCAGATCTCCTCGATGGAGACATGCCCGAAGCCCTTGGCCGCGAAGACGGAGAAGGCGGCCTGCAGGAGGCTGGCCCGGGTGCGGGCACGGCGTCTGGTGATCTGCCCCGTCGTGCCGCCGGTCCGCATCACTGCCCCACCTCCGTTCGATACGCGAACGTATTCGATACACCGGTGTATCGGAAGGGGTCGGAGGGGCCGGTTGTCTCCGAGGTTCGTGGCGAGGTTCTGCATCCGAGGTCCGTGGCGAGGTTCATGGCCCGGCACCCCGTGGAGCGTGCCCGAGGACTCTCCCTAGAACGCATTTTCGAATACGAGGTACGCTGGTGCCATGAGCACGCACCGGCCCGCCGCCCTTCAGGGGTCGCTCTTCGACCAGGCCGACGAGCCGCGGCTCGGTCCGCTGGACGGGCTGCGCCGCACGCATCTGGGGTCCGGCGCCTGGATCGACGTGCTGCCGGGCTGGCTCAGCGGCTCGGACGCGCTGTTCGAGCACCTGGCCGCCGAGGTCCCCTGGCGGGCCGAGCGGCGCACCATGTACGACCAGGTCGTCGATGTGCCCCGCCTGCTCGCGTACTACCGCGAGGACGATCCGCTCCCCCATCCCGTCCTCGCCGAGGCCCGGGACGCGCTGAGCGCGCACTACGCCGACGAGCTGGGCGAGCCGTTCGCCACGGCCGGGCTGTGCTACTACCGGGACGGCCGGGACAGCGTCGCCTGGCACGGCGACCGGATCGGCCGGGGCGCGCGGGAGGACACGATGGTCGCGATCCTCTCGGTGGGCGCCGCCCGTGACCTGCTGCTGCGTCCGGCCGGTGGCGGCCCCGTCGTCCGCCGGCCGCTGGGCCACGGGGATCTGATCGTGATGGGCGGTTCCTGCCAGCGCACCTGGGAGCACTCGGTCCCGAAGAGCACCCGGGCCGCCGGGCCGCGCATCAGCATCCAGTTCCGCCCGCGGGGCGTGAACTGAGCCGGTCCCCGCTGCCGGAAGCAGCCCGCCCCACTGCCGGAAGCCTGTCCTCCCCTCTGCCGCTCGCGCACACTGGGCGCACCCAGGAGCGGGAGGGCCGATGGGAGCGAACAGCGGGCGACCGGGAGCGTACGGCGGACGGCGCGGCGAGCTGGACGTACTGCGCGCGCTGGTCGTCCTCGGCCTGGTCTTCTTCCACGCCGCGCTGGTGTTCTCCCCCGATGACGACTTCTACGTGAAGAATCCGCAGACCACCGGGGCCGTCACGGTGCTCGCCGGGTTCGGCGTGGTGTGGGCGATGCCGATGCTGTTCCTGGTCGCAGGGCTGGGCGCCCGGCACTCGATCCGCCGGCGCGGCCCCGGCGGCTTCGCCCGGGAGCGGCTGCTGCGGCTGGGCGTCCCGCTGGTCTTCGCGACCGCTGTGCTGTGCCCGCTGCCGCAGTGGCTGCGCCGGCGGGCCGCCGCCCCCGGCTACGACGAGCCGTACCCGAGTTTCTGGGGGCGGTTCCTGACCGTCCGGCCGGATCTCGCGGACTTCCCGTTCGTGCTGGACGGCGAGTACTTCGAGACCGGGCATCTGTGGTTCGTCGTGCTGCTGCTCGCCTTCAGTCTCCTGCTCGCCTTCTGTCTGCTGCTCGCGCCGGTCGCCGCCGCGCTGGCGGCCGCCTCCGGGCGGCTGGTCCCCGTGCTGAGCCGCCGTCCGGTGCTGCTGCTGGCGCCCGCGCTGCCGCTGGCCGCCGTGAACGCGCTGCTGGGCATGGAGGAGGGGTTCGCGGGCTGGAACCGGTGGGCGTATCTGCTGTTCTTCGCCTACGGGTTCGCCCTCGCCGACGAGCCGCGGGTGAGGGAGGCGACCAGCCGGGCGGCGGTCGCCGTCGGGGTGCTCGGGCTGATGCTGTTCGCCGGTACGGCCCCCGGTTTCGTCGCCGGTGACGACCCGTTCACCGCGTGGGACCCCCTGGCGCTGGCCACCCGGGCGCTGTTCGGGGCGGCCGGCTGGTGCTGGGTGCTGGCGATCCTCGGCCTGCTGGACCGGCGGCGGCAGCGCTCCGCCCCGGACGGGCCCGCTCCGGACACCCCGGCCACGGACAAGGGGACAACGGGCAGGCCCGCGCTGCTCGGCTATCTGGCGGTCGCCGCCCTGCCGTTGTACGTGCTGCACCAGCCGGCCGTGGTCGCCTGCGCCTACGGCGTGGTCGGCTGGCAGGCGCCGATGGCGGTCAAGTACCTGGTGATCGTGGCCGCTTCGCTCGCGACCGTCCTCCCGGTGTACGAGTTCCTCGTGCGCAGGACCGCGGTGACCCGCCTGCTGTTCGGCATGCGTGGTTGCCTGGTCTCCGGCAGGCGGCACGGCGAGAGTGCGAGGCGGGCATGAGAGCGGACGTACAGCAGGCGGCGGACGGTGTGTTCCTGGTGCACGGCACCCACACCAACTGGGTGATCCTCACCGAGGGGGACGCCGTCACACTGATCGACACCGGCTACCCCGGCGACCGGGCGCTGCTGCTGGCCTCCCTGGCACAGGTGGGCGCGGCGCCTGAGGCGGTGAGCGCCGTGCTGCTCACCCACGCCCACAATGACCACATCGGGTCCGCCGAGTACCTGCGGGCCACCTACGGGACGCCCGTGTACGCCCACGAGGCCGAAGTCCCGCACGCGCGGCGTGACTTCCTGCACCAGGTGAGCGCGGGACGGGTGGCGCTCGAGGCCTGGCGTCCGGGCGTGCTGCGCTGGGGGCTGCGGGCGCTGCGCTCCGGCGGCACCGCCCATGTGCCCGTCCTGGAGCCCCTGGCGTTCCCGGTGACGGGCGCGGAGGCGGGCCCGCTGGACCTGCCGGGCAGGCCCCTCCCGGTCCCGACGCCGGGGCACACCGACGGGCACTGCGCGTTCCACCTCCCGCAGGCCGGGGTGGTGGTGTCGGGCGATGCGCTGGCCGGCGGTCACCCGACCTCGCGGCTGGCGGGGCCGCAGTTGCTGCCGCGCATGTTCCACCACGACACGGCCGCCGCGGTCGCCTCCCTGGACGTGCTCGCCGGGCTGGACGGCGACCTGCTGCTGCCGGGGCACGGTCCGGTGCACCGGGGCCCGGTGCGGGAAGCGGCCCGCACGGCTCGAGCGTTTGCCCCATAGGGTGAACAGGACGATCACACGCAAGACGAGGACACTCGAGGCATGGCCCTGCAGATCAACGCGACCAACCCGGAGCATCCCGCGCTCCTGTTGGAGCTGCCGTGGCACCTGCCGCTCGAGGAGTGGCCCGAGGAGTACCTCGTGCCGCTCCCGCGCGGCATCTCCCGGCACGTGGTGCGCTACGCCCGTGCCGGTGACGAGGTGATCGCGGTCAAGGAGCTCGCCGAGCGGCCCGCGCTGCGCGAGTACGGGCTGCTGCGCGATCTGGACCGCCTCGGCATCCCGGCGGTGGACCCGCTGGCCGTGGTCACCGGCCGCACCGACATCTCCGGCGAACCGCTGGAGAGCGTGCTGATCACCCGGCACCTCGGCGGCTCGATGCCGTACCGGTCGATGTTCGAGACGACCCTGCGCCCGGCGACCATGCACCGGCTGATGGACGCGCTCGCGGTGCTGCTGGTGCGGCTGCACCTCGCCGGTTTCTTCTGGGGCGACTGCTCGCTGTCCAACACGCTGTTCCGGCGGGACGCGGGTGCGTACGCCGCCTATCTGGTGGACGCCGAGACCGGTGACCTGCACCCCGAACTGACCCGGGGGCAGCGCGAGTACGACCTCGACCTGGCCCGCGTCAACATCAGCGGCGAGCTGCTCGACCTGGAGGCCTCCGGCGCCCTGCACCCCTCGGTCGACCCGATCGACTTCGGCACCGAGATCTGCGGCCGCTACCAGGACCTGTGGCAGGAGCTGACCCGCACCTCGGTGTACCCGGCGGGCAAGTACCACCACATCGAGCGCCGGATCCGGCGGCTGAACGAGCTCGGGTTCGACGTGGCCGAGATGCAGATCGAGCACGCCTCCAACGGCGACGCGGTCACCTTCGTGCCCAAGGTGGTCGACGCCGGTCACCATCAGCGCCAGCTGCTGCGGCTGACCGGCCTGGACACCGAGGAGAACCAGGCGCGGCGGCTGCTGAACGACCTGGAGAGCTGGATGGTCACCCAGGAGGACTACGCGCCGGGCGATCCGATGGGCGCCCGGCCGGAGGTGCTCGCCCACCGCTGGGTGCGCGAGGTGTTCCGGCCGACCGTGCGGGCGGTCCCGCCGGAGCTGCGCGACGGGATGGACGCGGCGGAGATCTACCACGAGATCCTGGAGCACCGCTGGTACCTCTCCGAGCGGGCCCAGCACGACATCGGGCTCGACACGGCGGTGCAGGACTACATCGAGAACATCCTGCCGAAGAGCCGGGACGCCCTGCAGACCGCAATCGACTGAGCCAGGCGGTCCGAGGCGGGCCCGCCGGAGGGCGGGCCTCAGGTGTGCGGCACGACGGCCACCGGGCAGCCGGCGTGGTGCAGCACGCCGTGGGCCACCGAGCCGATGCGGGCGCCGACCGCCGTGCGGTGGGCGCGGCGCCCGACGACCATCAACTGGGCGGTGCCGGCCACCGACAGCAGCACCTGGCCGGCGCTGCCGATCTCCACGTGCTCAACGACCCGCACCTGCGGGTAGCGCTCCCGCCACGGGGCGAGCGCGGCCGCCAGCGCCTTCTGCTCGTACGGCTCCAGGCCCCCGGCCCCGTCCATGAGCCGCAGCGAACCGGGGCTGTAGGCGAAGACCGGCGGCAGGGTCCAGGCGCGGACCGCGCGCACGGTGGCGCCGCGCGCGGCGGCCGTGGCGAAGGCGAAGCCCAGCGCGGCGGCGCTGTCCTCCGGGTCGCCCTGCTGGCCGACGACGATCTCACGCCCGGCGGCCTCGGCGGACGGCTGGTCCCCGGCGCGGACGAACACCACCGGCCGGGTGGCCTCGACGACGACCTGCTGGCCGACCGAGCCGACCAGGAAGCCCATGATCCGGCCGTGCCCGCGCGAGCCGAGCACCAGCATCTCCGACTCTCCGGCGACGCGCACCAGGGTCTCCACGGCGTCGCCCTGGAGGATGTCGGTGGTCACCTCGACGTCCGGGTGCCGCTCGAGGACCTGGCGGACGGCCTCGCCCACCGACTCGCGCACCCATCCCTCCTGGGTGGCGGGGTCGCCGGCGTCCATCGCGTCATGGCTCTGGAAGCGCCAGGCGTGCACCACCCGCAGCGGCAGCCCGCGGCGGACCGCCTCCCTCGCCGCCCAGGCCAGCGCGGCGAGGCTCTCCTCGCTTCCGTCGACCCCTGCCGTGATCGGGCGCGTCATGCGGTTCCTCCAGGTCTCGTGTCCCGTACGTGTGGTCTCGTGCCCCGTACGCGCCGTCCAGTCTTCCCTACGCTGTGGTCATGACGCTTCAGTGGGAACAGGTGGTGATGGACGCGGCCGATCCGGTGGCCCTGGGGCGCTGGTGGGCCGAGGCCCTGGGATGGGTCGTGGTCAACGACGATCCGGACGAGTTCGAGATCCGGCCGGAGCCGGACCGGCTGCCGGGGATCATCTTCGAGCCGGTGACGGACCGGAAGAGCGGCAAGAACCGGCTGCATCTGGACTTCCGGCCGGAGGACCAGCAGGCGGAGGTGGAACGCCTGCTCGCGCTGGGCGCCCGGCACGCCGACATCGGCCAGGGCGAGCAGTCCTGGGTGGTCATGGCCGACCCCGAGGGCAACGAGTTCTGTGTCCTGTCCGGGCGGGGCGGCGGCTGAGGCGTCCGGCGCACGATGACGCGGCGTCCGCCGCGGGGTGACACGGCGTCCGGCGCAGCGTGACACGTCGTCCGGTGTCCGTGATCGCCCTGCGGTCCCGGTGTCCTCGGCGCGTGCCAGGATGGAGGCGTGTCGCAGGTGTTCACCGGGAGCCCGCTCATCGGCCGGGACCACGAACTCGCCCGGCTCGCCGGTGTGCTGGAGCGCTCCCGGCGGGGCGAGGCGCGCGCGGTGCTGGTCGCCGGGGACGCCGGGGTGGGCAAGACCCGGCTCCTGGACGAGGCCGCCGCACGGGCGGAGCGGGACGGCTTCACGGTCCTCACCGGGCACTGCGTGGACGTCGGCGACGTGGGTCTGCCGTATCTGCCGTTCACCGAGGTGCTGGGGCGGCTCGTCGCGGACGAGCGGTTCGCCGCGGTCGTGGCCGACCGTCCCGTGGTGGGCCGGCTGCTGGGCGAGGGCCCCGATGCCGTGCGGGACGTGGACGCGCGGGCCCGGCTGTTCGAGGGCATGGCCCGGCTGCTGGCCGACGTCGCCGCGATCGCGCCGCTGCTGATCGTCCTGGAGGACTTCCACTGGGCCGACCAGTCCTCCCGCGACCTGCTGCGCTTCCTGCTCAGCCGCGGCATCCTGGAGCGTTCCGCGGGCGGCGGTCCGGCGCCCCGGCCGGCCGTGTGCGTCTCGTACCGGGCGGACGATCTGCACCGCCGCCACCCGCTGCGGCCGCTGCTGGCCGAGCTGGTACGGCTGCCCGCCGTGGAGCGGCTGGAGCTGCGGCCGCTGCCCGACGCCGATGTGGCCCGCCTGGTGCGCGCCCTGGATCCCCGGCCGCTGCCGGACGCCACGGTGCACCGGATCGTGGAACGCGCCGAGGGCAACGCCTTCTACGCCGAGGAGCTGCTCGCGGCCACGGACACGGCGGACGGCGGGGTGCCGAGCGCCCTGGCCGACGTACTGCTCATCCGGGTGGAGCAGCTGTCCCGGACCGCCCAGCAGGTGCTGCGCACCGCCGCGGTGGCCGGCCGGCGGGTGGAGCACGAGCTGCTGCGGGAGGCGGTCGGCATCCCGGAGGAGGAGCTGGAGGCCGCGCTGCGCGAGGCGGTCGGACGGCAGCTGCTGGTCGCCGGGGACGACGACACCTACGCCTTCCGGCACGCGCTGACCCGGGAGGCCGTGCACGACGATCTGCTGCCGGGTGAACGGGCCCGGCTGCACGGCGTGTTCGCCCGGCTGCTGACCGAGCGCGGGCGGCGCCCGGAGACGGCGGCGGAGCGCGCCCACCACCACCGCGAGAGCCACGCCCCGGCGGAGGCGCTGCTCGCCTCGCTGGAGGCCGCCGACCACGCCCAGCGTCTGGGGGCGCCCGCGGAGGAGCTGCGGCATCTGGAGGCGGCCCTCGACCTGTGGCCGGCGGTGGGCCCGAAGGGGCTGCCCGCCGGTTCCGGCGTCGACCCGGTGGCGCTCACCCTGCGGGCCTCCGCGGCCGCCGCGCACGCCGGTGAGCTGCACCGGGCGGTCGCCCTGAGCCGGTCCGCGCTGGCCGACCTCGGCCAGGACGCCGACCTGGAGCTGGCCGCCCGGGTGCGGTACACCCTGGCCGGAAATCTGCTGCAGGTCGACAACCTGTCCGCGGCGTTCGCGCACAGCAGCGAGGCGCTGGCGATGATCCCCGCCGAGCCGGTTTCCCCGACCTGGGTGTGGGCGGCGGCCACCCATGCGATGACGGCCCGTTTCGTCGGCGAGGGCGGTGCCGCGCTGGAGGTGGCCCGCCGGGCGCTGGAGGTGGCCCGCCGGGCGCTCGAGGCCGCCGAGCAGCTGGGCATGCCCGACGCGCAGGCCGATCTGCTGATCTCCCTGGCCGGCCTGGACGGGCAGCACCGGCGCTCCCCCGAGGGTCGCGAGCGCCTGACCCGGGCCCGGGAGCTGGCACGGGCCGCGGGCCATCCCCCGGTGGAGCTGCGGGCGCTGTTCAACCTCGCCATGGGCTCCTACGAGTCCGGGGAGCTGGATGCCTGTCTGTCCTGGGTGACGGAGGGTCTCGCCCTGGCGCGCCGTGCCGGGTTGCTGTCCTCGCCGTATCCGCTGGAGATGCGGCACCTGCGGCTGACGGTGCTGTATGTGCTGGGCCGGTGGGACGAGTGCGTGCGGGCGGCCGAGGCGGATGCGGAGGCGCTGTCCGCCGCGGGCGGGTACACCATGGCGCCGGCGCTGTACATCGCGCTGGCGCGCGGTGACCTCGCTGCGGCCGACCGTGCCCGGCGCCTGCTGGAAGGTCCGTTCGACTGGATGGCGACGCTGGTCGCCGGCATCGCCCTGACCGAGGCGGCCGCGCTGCGGGACGATCCGGAGGACGCCGTGCGGTGGATGCGGTCCACCGTGCGGGCGCTGTCGGACAAGGCCGGTACGCCGGATGTGACGGTCCGGCTGGCGGCGCTCGCTCTGGCCCCGGTGGCCGACGCGGCCGTCCGGGCGCGCACGCTGGGCGACGAGGCGGAGCTCGCGCGCTGGACCGGGACGGCGACCCGACTCGTGGAATCGGCGCGGGAGTCGGCCGCGCACAGCCACGACGGCGCCCCGCAGGGTCCGGAGGGGCAGGCGTGGCTGGCGCGTGCGGAGGCGGAGTGGCGGCGGGCCGTGTCGGGTCCGGATGCCGCGGCCTGGGAGCGGGCGGTGGACGCCTTCGCCTACGGGGACGCCTATGAGCGTGCGCGGTGCCGGCTGCGGCACGCCGAGGCGCTGCTGGCCGCAGGAGCGCGCGAGGAGGCGGCACGGGAGGCGGACGCGGTGCGCGAGACCGCCGACCGGTTGGGCGCCACGGTGTTGCGGCAGCGGCTGGACGAGCTGGTGAGCCGTGGCCGCCTGGCGCGGACGCCCCGGAACGGGGACCGGCCGTCGCTGCTCACCGCGCGCGAGCGCGAGGTGCTGCGGCTGCTGGCGAAGGGACGGAGCAACCGGCAGATCGGTGAGGAGCTGTTCATCACCGGCAAGACGGCGAGCGTCCATGTGTCCAACATCCTCGCCAAACTGGGCGCCTCCAGCCGTACCGAGGCGGTGGCCATCGCGCACCGCAAGGGCCTGCTCGACACGTAGGGCCTGTCTTTCCAAAATCTAGGCATTCGGCCTTTCCGTGGGCACGCGCGCCCGGCGGTCGGTTTGAACGCCTATCGCAGTAGTAATGTGACCCGACCCGGCAACGCTACGTGACCATGTGGTCACAGTGTGCGCTGCCGTGGTGTCAGGGCTGAGGGGTGTCATCGGGCCAACTGACAGGGCCCAAGCAGGTCTTGTGCTGCCCCGGCCCTGGCCCGGTGCGGCCCGCCGGGTGAGGATGCCGGTATGAAGGGTGACCTGTTTTCCAGCCGGCACATGGTGCAGCCGGCCACCGCGCCGGGCATGACGGTCGAGAACGCCAAGTGCGTCCGCTACGTGGTGAACGGCGAGATGCTCGCCCGGCAGGGCGCGATGGTCGCCTACCGCGGCAACCTCGCCTTCGAGCGCAAGAGCCAGGGTGTGGGCGGCATGCTGAAGCGCGCGGTGACCGGTGAGGGGCTGCCGCTGATGACGGTGCGCGGCCAGGGCGAGGCCTGGTTCGCGCTCGAGGCGCAGAGCTGCTTCATCGTGGAGGTCGCCCCCGGCGAGGAGTTCACCGTCAACGGCCGCAATGTGCTGTGCTTCGACGCCACGCTGTCGTACCGCATCGCGACCGTGAAGGGCGCCGGCATCACCGGCGGCGGCCTGTTCAACAGTGTCTTCACCGGGCACGGCAAGCTCGGCCTGGTGTGCGAGGGCGACCCGCTGGTGATCCCGGTCTCGCCGCAGTACCCGGTGTACGTGGACACCGACGCCGTGGTCGGCTGGACGGCGGGGCTGGCCACCTCACTGCACCGCTCGCAGTCGCTGGGGTCGATGCTGCGCGGCGGCTCGGGTGAGGCCGTGCAGCTGATGCTGCAGGGCGAGGGGCATGTCGTGGTGCGGCCCAGCGAGGCGCCCCCGCACCGGCCTCAGCAGCACTGAACCCGGTTGACCGGGGCCGTCGCCCCGGGTGAGGGTCGTGGTGGCGCGGACCCCATGCCGACGACCTGCCGCGCCGGGGAGGAACAGGACACGTGATCGGGATCCAGGAGATCGAGGACGCCGCCGGGCGGATCGCGGAGCATGTGGTGCGCACCCCCACGGTGCCGAGCCCGGGGCTGTCGGCACTGCTCGGTGTCCCGGTCACGGCGAAGCTGGAGCTGCTGCAGCGCACCGGCTCGTTCAAGGCGCGCGGCGCCGCGGCGAAGCTGCTGTCGCTGACCGAGGCGGAGCGGGCCGCGGGTGTGGTGGCGGTGAGCGGCGGCAACCACGGCATCGCGCTGGCCGTCATGGCCTCGGCGCTGCAGGTGAAGGCGACGGTGGTCATGCCGCGTTCGGCGCCCGCGCGGGCCGTGGAGATCGCGGAGTCGGCCGGTGCGCTGGTGCGGCTGACGGACGACATGGCCGGGGCGTTCGCGCTGACCGAACGGCTCCAGCAGGAGGGGCTGACCCTGGTCCACCCCTTCGACGACCCGGTGGTGATCGCCGGTCAGGGCACGGTGGGGCTGGAGTTCGCCGAGGACGCCGGTGAGCTGACGGACGTGCTGGTGAGTATCGGGGGCGGCGGGCTGATCGCCGGGGTCGCGGCGGCGCTGCGGGCCCGGCGGCCCGGGGTGCGGATCTGGGGCGTGGAGACCGAGGGCGCCGAGGCGATGTCCCGGGCGCTGGCGGCGGGCGGGCCGGTGCCGGTCACGCTGTCGTCGATCGTGTCCACACTCAGTGCCCCGTCCGTGTCGCAGCTGACGTACGAGCATGTCGCGGAGCTGGTCACCGAGGTGCTGGTGGTGCCGGACCGGGAGGCGGTGGCGGGCTCGCTGGAACTCGCCGAGCACGCCAAGGTGTGGACGGAGCCGGCCGCCGGCTGCCTGCTGCCCGCCGCGCGGCGGGTGCTGGAGCGGGTGGGCGACGGGGCCCGGCTGGGGCTGGTGGTCTGCGGGGGCAACGCGACCACCGGCGACATGATCGACTGGGCGTCCCGCTTCGGTCTGCGCTGAGCGCCGCGCGCGGCCCGGAAAACCGCCCGCCGAATTCCGGCCGGGACGGCACCCGGGCCGCCGCTCGGCCCGCCGCCGCATTTACCGCGGGTTACTACCAGGTGGGGGCGGGAATTCGGTTCCGCGCGGGCCGGAAAACGCAATTGGCTCTCCGGCCTGACGGGTGCACATGCCGCAGGTGAGGGGCGAACCCACCCTCTGGCTGTTTTCCCTCGCACACGCGCTCGCCCCTTTTGAAGCGGAGCCCGGATTCCCGGAAAACCCCGGGATTTCTCGCCGCCCATTGAACGGACCCGGCCCGGTCCCTCGTATCTCTGGCAAACGCGGGACACAGTGGTTCGACGAGGGATGGGTCATGGGCAGGGCGCGCGCCTCCACGAACGAGTCGGTCGCCGGACGCTACCGGCTGGTCGAGGTCCTCCATCGTGAGACCAATCTCCGTTGCTGGTACGCCGACGACACCCGGACCGGCCGGCCCTGCCTGGTCATGGAGAGCCGGCTGCCCGAGGATCCGGCCGGCGAGCTCCTGCCCCATGTCCCCGACCGGGTGCTGCGCACCACCGAGGACGTGACCCGGCTGTGCCCGGGGCAGATGGCCACCGTCATCGAGGCCGTCGCCGAGGCCGGCTGTCTGTGGACCGCCACCACCTGGATCGACGGCTCGTCGCTCGGTGCCCTCCTCGCCGAGCAGGGCACCTTCAACTACGTACGGGCCGCCCGTATCGGCCTGGAGCTGCTGGACGTGCTGGACGCCGCGCACACCGTGGGCATCACGCACGGCGAGCTCGGCCCCGGCCATGTGTTCGTGCGCGACACCGGACCGGTGGTCGTCACCGGCTGGGGCCTGGCCGGCGCGACCGACGCCCCGCGGCTGACGGCACCGTCGTACGCGTCGCCGGAGCAGGCGCGCGGCGAGCGCATCGGCCCGGGCACCGATCTGTGGGCGCTCGGCGCGCTGCTGTACACGATGCTCGAGGGGCGGCCCCCGTTCCGTGACCGGGGACGGCCCGAGGCCACGCTGAAAGGGGTGGACCGGCTGCCGCTGCGCACCCCGCTGCGGGCCGGACCGCTCACCCAGCTGGTGCAGGGCCTGCTGCGCAAGGACCCCCGCGAACGGCTCAACCACGAGGTGGCCCGGGAGGTCCTCACCCGGGTGGTCAGCGAGGATTCCGCCTCGATGTCGGCCGCCGCCATGCCCGGCCCCCGGCTGCGCGACGCCGCCGCCGCGCTGCGCGGCGTGGGCCGGGAGTGGAGCCGCAGAACGATGGTCGTCGGCACCACGCTCGCGGTGATGACCGTGGCGGTCGCGGTGCTGGCGGCGACGCAGGGCCTGCCGGGCGGCGACTCCGAGCCCGAGGCTGCGGACACATCGCCGCCCTCGGCCTCGTCGCCGGACGCGCCCGGCGGTCCCGGCGCACCCGGTGACGACCCGTCGGCCCCGCCGTCCTCCGCCGCCCCGAGCCCCTCCCCCTCGGACACGGACAAGCTGCCGCCGGGCTTCGAGCTCTACCGGGCGCCCGAGGGTTTCTCGGTCGCGCTCCCCGAGGGCTGGCAACGGCTGGACACCTCACGCGCGGGCGACGTGGCGTACCGGGTCACCTTCGGCGCCGAGGAGGACCCGCGCACCCTCGCCGTCACCTACAGCGAGCGCGTCGGCCCCGACCCGGTGGCCGTGTGGCGGGAGGACGTGGAGCCGAATCTGAAGCGCGACGACGACTACGACCGAATCGGCGAGATCCGCGCGACGACGTACCAGGGCCGCCAGGCGGCCGACATGGAGTGGACCGAGGAGAAGAACGACACCAAGGTGCGCACCTTCGGGCGCGGTGTCCTCCTCGGCGGCGGCCGGGGCTTCTCGCTGCGCTGGACGACCCCGGCCGAGGACTGGGACGACGCGGAGAGCAGAGAGGCGCTGGAGACGTTCCTGCGCACTTTCCGTCCGGCCGCGGCCTGAGCACGGGGGTCCGGGTCCACGCTCAACTAGGGTCCGTCTTCAAAGATCGCTAGATGGTGGATCATGGTGGTGTGGTACGTCGTCATGAACTCACCGACCAAG
>NZ_BAAAGU010000057.1:0-42549 GCF_039524635.1 Streptomyces thermocarboxydovorans
GAGGGCGGACCCGACGCGCAGCTGAAGACCTCCGGCGGGGAGGCGGTCTGCGCGGGCGGCGCGAAGCCGGGCGCGGCACCGCCGGCCTGCGGCTGCTGCGCGCCGGCCGGCTCCTCCTCGGCGACCTCGCCGCCGAAGTTCTTCAGCAGCGCGTCGAGTCCGCCGTCGAAGCCCTGGCCGACGGCGGCGAAGCGCCAGACGTCCTTGAAGTAGAAGTCACCGAGCATCACGGCCCGCTCGGTGGTGAACTCCGAACCGTTGAACGGGTAGCGGGCGACCTCCTCGCCGCCCGCCACTATGCGGAGATAGCCCGGGCCGATCTGGGACATCTGCCCGGCGCCGTCGATGGTGGCGGTGAAGGAGAGCTTCTTGATGTGATCGGGAATCCGGTCCAGCGTGACCCGGAAGGACTCCGTGTCGCCCGCCTGGGCGCCCAGGAGCTGGATGGACTCCTCCGGGGACTTCGGCTGGTTGTAGAACACGAAGTACCGGTCGTCGGAGAGCCGTTCGTCGGCGTCCAGACCGAAGCAGCTGATGTCGAAGGTGAGCCCGGGACCGGAGATCTGTACGCCTACGTACAGATCCGTACCCGCCGTGAGATCACTGATCTTGGCCTTGTGGCCGCGTTGGAATTCCCTGGCCATGCGTACGACCGTCCCCCATCCCGAATGTGAGTGCGTCGCGCCAGGCTAACGTCAATCCCGGACACCGGATGAAGCCGGTACAGACCCGGTACAGAACGATCGCCGGCACCTTACGGTGGGAGCCGCACGGGAGCCGGTCCGGGGTCGGTCTTCCCCATCCGGGGTCGGTCTTCGTGATGCCTGTCGTGTCTGCGGTCAGTCGTCCTGCGGCCGGTCGTCCTGCGCGGGGCGCTCGTCCCGGGCGCCCGGCACGTGCGGCAGCCGCTCGGCGGCGACCACGCCTTCGAGGTACCCGCGGGCCCGCTCGGTCTTCGGGTACGCCTCCAGCAGCCGCCAGAAGCGCGGCCCGTGCCCGGGCACCAGCAGATGGGCCAGTTCGTGGCAGAGGACGTAGTCGACGACGTACTCGGGCATGCCCTGCAGCCGGTGCGACAGGCGGATGCTGCCGTCGGAGGGGGTGCACGAGCCCCAGCGGGTGTTCTGGTTGGTCACCCAGCGCACGGAGGCGGGCCGGGGTCGGCCCTCGAAGTACTGGGCGGAGAGCCGCTCGGCACGCTCGGCCAGCTGTGCGTCGCCGAGCGCCCGCCTGCTCTCCTGTGCGGCCAGTTTGTCGAGCATGACGGTGACCCAGCGCTGCTCCTCCGCCTCGGACATCCGGGCGGGGATGAGCACGACGGTGCGATCGCCCTCGCGGTACGCGGAGACCGTTCTGCGTCGGCGGGCGCTCCTGCGGACCTCGATCGCGCTCGCCCGTGAGCCGCTCGTCGGCTGGCTCGTCGTGCTGCGCTGTGACTTTCCGGCGCGGTGCAGTGGGTCGGCGGGCACGCCCCGACCGTACCCGCTGAGCACCGGGAAGTCCCGGCTCCGGGACGGTTCGATGCGGTTACGGTCACCGGGCGCCGGATTTGTACGACGAATCCCGCCCGCCTGTGGACAACTTTCGGCGGCCCTCGCCGCATCCGGGCATGCTGGCAGTCGCCGGGCCTCGACCGGGCCCGGCCGGAACACGGGGACGACCCGGACGGACGTCCGGTGGACGATCCACGCACACCAGTACGCGATCCAGGCACACGAGGCACACGAGGCACACGAGGCACACGAGTACGCGATCCAGGCACACGAGTACGTACGGGGGACTGTCATGCATCCGGTGGTGAAGCCCGCGCTCCGGCGCGGCTGGCGCGATCTGAACACGGTGCAGTTCGGGATGACACCGGCGCACGCGCTGACGCTGGGGCCGGTGGACACGGCGACGGGCCACTTTCTCGAGCGGCTCGACGGCACGCGCGGCCTCGAGCTGCTGCGCGCCGAGGGCCTGCGGATGGATCTGCCCGGCGACCAGGTCGACCGGCTGGTGAGAAGGCTGGCGCGGGCCGGGCTGCTGGACGACGCGCGGGGCGGCGGGCCGGCCGCCGACGCGCTGCGCGAGAAGCGGGAGGTCATGGAGCGGCTCGGCCCCGATCTGGCCTCGCTGACCCTGACCACCTCCGAGCCGGGCGAGGCCCTGGGGCGGCTGGCGGCCCGGCGCGAGGCGCGGGTGCAGGTGCGGGGTGCGGGCCGGGTGGGCGCGGTGCTGGCGGCACTGCTGTCGGGGGCCGGCGTCGGCGGGGTGGAGGTGCGGGACGTCGGGCAGGTCGAGCCGTGGGACGTGACGCCGGGCGGGCTGCCCGCCGAGGCCGTCGGCGAGCGCCGGGAGGAGGCGGTCCGCCGGATCGTGCGCCGCGCGGCACCGGACCGGCCGCCCCGCCGCACCGAGCGCCCTCGGCTCTCGGCGGACACCCCCTGCTTCTCCCTGGTGGTGCTCGCCCCGCGGGACGACGTCGCCGTGCACGCGCCCGACCCGGTCTCCGCCGAGCCCCTGCTGGCCTCGGGCACGCCCCATCTGTACGCCGGGGTGGTGGAGGGAACCGGTGTGGTGGGCCCGCTCGTGCTGCCGGGCGAGACCGGCTGCGCGGGCTGTCTCCAGCAGCACCGCACCGACCGCGACCCCGTCTGGCCACGGCTGGTCGCCCAGTGGCGGTCCGGGAGAAAGCGCCGGATGACTGCCTGCGACCTCGCTCTTGCCACTACGGTGGCCGGACTGGCAGCCGCCCATGTGCTCGCCTTTCTCGACGGCCGTCTTCCGTCCAGTGCGGGAGCCCGGTGGGAGGTCGCGCTTCCCGGCCTCGACTGGCATGCGCGCCCGGTCCTGGCGCATCCGGCATGCCCGTGCGGAGCGGCGGAGAAAGGTAAGGGAGAACACACCTCCGGTCAGGGGCGGTCGCACGAGACAATGGCCGTGCACGGGCCGCCGGAGGGGTCGCTCCACGAGGCGCACGCACAGCGGCCGGCAGGGACTTGGAGGGCGCATGTCTGATCTTCCCCGCAAGGCGGTCACCAGGACCGCCAAGCTGGCGGCGCTCCCGCTCGGCTTCGCCGGGCGGGCGACCTGGGGACTCGGCAAGCGGATCGTGGGCGAGTCCGCGGAGATCGTCGGCCGCGAGCTGCAGCAGCGCACCGCCGAGCAGCTGTTCAAGGTGCTCGGTGAGCTGAAGGGCGGGGCGATGAAGTTCGGCCAGGCCCTGTCGGTCTTCGAGTCGGCGCTGCCCGAGGAGATCGCCGGTCCCTATCGTGCGACGCTCACCAAGCTGCAGGAGGCGGCCCCGCCGATGCCCAGCCGCACCGTGCACGGGGTGCTGGACGAGCGGCTCGGCGAGAACTGGCGCGATCTTTTCCTGGAGTTCGAGGACAAGCCCGCGGCGGCGGCCTCCATCGGCCAGGTGCACCGGGGCGTGTGGCACGACGGCCGCGAGGTGGCGGTGAAGGTGCAGTACCCGGGCGCGGGCGAGGCCCTGCTGTCCGACCTGAACCAGCTCAGCCGCTTCGCCCGGCTGCTGGGCCCCCTGGTGCCGGGCATGGATGTGAAGCCGCTGATCGCGGAGCTGAGGGACCGGGTCTCGGAGGAGCTGGACTACGGCCTGGAGGCGCAGGCCCAGCAGGTCCACGCGGAGGAGTTCGACGGCGATCCGGACGTGGTGGTGCCGGGGGTGGTCCACCAGACCGACCAGGTGCTGATCACCGAGTGGATGGACGGCGTCCCGCTGTCGGAGATCATCTCGAACGGCAGCGAGGCGCAGCGCAACCGGGCCGGGCAGCTTCTGGCACGCTTCCTCTTCTCGGGTCCCGCCCGCACCGGTCTGCTGCACGCCGACCCGCACCCGGGCAACTTCCGGCTGCTGCCCGGCGGTCCGGACGGTGAGGACGACTGGCGTCTGGGCGTGCTGGACTTCGGCACGGTCGACCGTCTGCCGGGCGGACTGCCCGTCACCATCGGCGAGGCGCTGCGGATGACGCTGGACGGTGAGGCGGAGACCGTCTACGAGATGCTGTGCGAGGAGGGCTTCGTCAAGGAGTCCATAGAGCTGGACCCGGACGCGGTCCTCGACTATCTGCTGCCGATCATCGAGCCGGCACAGGTCGACGAGTTCACCTTCACCCGCGGCTGGATGCGCAGCCAGGCCGCCCGTGTCGCCGATCCCCGGTCCCCCGCCTACCAGTTGGGCAAGCAGCTCAATCTGCCGCCGGCGTATCTGCTGATCCACCGGGTGACGTTGAGCACGATCGGTGTGCTGTGCCAGCTGGGCGCGACGGTCCGGCTGCGGGAGGAGCTGGAGGAGTGGCTGCCCGGGTTCGTGCCCGAGGCCGAGGAGGAGCAGGCGGCCGAGGCGTGAGAGGCGCCCGGCTCCCGGCTGGGTGACCGCCGGCCAGGTCACCGCCGGCCCGGGTTCCGCTGCCCGCCGCTTCCTCCACGTTCCTGGACGCTCCCTACCACCACTGCGAGTCCAGCCTGCCCTCTATCGCGCGCAGGTTCTCCCGTGAGCAGGCCTCGCAGTAGTGGCGGTGCTCGCCCTGCTCCACGGAGAAGGTCCAGGTCGGTAGCGGTCCCTCGGCCCGGGCGCCGCAGCGGGCGCACTCGAGGGACTCCTGCTCCGCCGGGGAGCCGTCGTCGCTGTCACCGGGATGACTCGTCATCCGGCGACGATAGCGCCGCACCGGGCGGCCCGCCCGGCCGGACGCACCGCGGGGGCCGGCCCGCTTCGATACGGACCGGCCCCCGCGGGGAGAAGCTCTCCTCCCGGTCGGGAGGCCAGCGCTCTCAGCTGGTGACGTTACGGCCTGACTGCTGCCGTCTACTGCATGACGGCCATGGCGAGCGCACGGCGGGCACGCCGCGAGGCACGCTCGGCTCGCCGCTGCATGCGGCGGGCGGTCGCCAGGCGCGAGGCCAGACGCTCGCGCTCGGCCTCCTGCAGTCGCTCGTGCATATGCGCACGGGCCAGGGCTTCTGGGATGAGTTGCATCTCTCGGGTCCTGTTCTGGCGCGAGTCGTTCGCGCCGCTGGTGGTGAAGTCTTCGGTCGCGGAGCCTGCGGGCTCGTGAGTGGACGGCGTCATCGGGGCCTGCTTCTGGGGGTCGTGCGTGAGGGGACGGTCGATCGTTCCGCGGGTGTTCATGCCGTGACCGGGTTCTTGCGCGGGCGACCACGCGGCCGCTTCCGGGCAACGACAACCCCCTGGACGAACAGCTCGCCACCCCAGACGCCCCAGGGCTCACGCCGCTCCTTGGCGCCGGCGAGGCAGGCCTCGATCAGCGGGCAGGTGCGGCAGAGGGACTTGGCGTACTCCACGTCCGCCGGCGACTCCGCGAAGAAGACCTCCGGGTCGTAGGAGCGGCAGGGGACGGGCACGTCCAGGTTCTCGATGGCGTCGTCGAGCGCGGTGAGCGCGGTGAGCGGAGTCAAGGTCGGGTCCTCCGTGGAGCCGGGCTTGGGGATCGTGTCGGAAGGCGGTACGGACGGGGCGTGCGCTTCGAGTTGCACGGTTCGTCTTCCTCGTCTGGTCGTGTCCGGCCGGTTGGCCGGATGGGCGGCTGGTACCGGGTCTTTTCTTGTCCCGAGGCCCCTTCGTTCCGCTGTCCGCGTTGGTGGACAAACAGAAGGGCCGCGGATCCCGGATGGGGTTCCGCGGCCCTGAAGGCGCCGGCCTGACGAATCAGGCTGGATCACTCCAGGGTTCTGGCCCACGGAAGGCCCACATCTGGTTGTGCTGCGTCTGCTTCCGGAATCCGGCACCGGTCGCCGCAAAGGCATAGGCCTGCGCCTGCGCCACTACTGCTTCCAGTGCCTCGGTCGGTCGCTCGTCGCGCCCACGAATGGCAAGACCCGCGGGAGCAATGGCGGACTCCAGGTGCGCGGCGGCACGGAGGCCGGACACACCGGTGCCCTTGTTCGAGGCGCCGAGCATGCACAGGGAGACGGCCGGGCGATCGGTCATTTTGACGTCGGAGCTGAAGTTGATGCTGATCACTGGACTCGCCTCCTCTCGGCGCATCGGGGACTGGGCTGAGCCAGTCCGGCGGATATGCAAGTACAACACGGAATCAGCGCCTCCGAGAAGGCCGCCGCTTCCGTGCCTAAGAACCTATGGGGATTCCCGGGGCATGCGCAAACTATTTTTTCGACGAGTTCGTATCAGTCCCGTTCCTGCTCCCCGGCGGGTTCCCGGCCTGCGCAGATGGCCAGAACGTCCGCGCCGTAGCGGCCCAGCTTGCGTCTGCCCACACCGGGGATGCGCGCGAGTTCGTACTCGTCCTCGGGCGAGGACTCGGCGATCGCCATCAGGGTCTTGTCGGTGAAGACGCAGAAGGCGGGCTGCCCGCTGCGCCGCGCCTGCTCGGCCCGCCACTCGCGCAGCCGCTCGTAGAGGCCCTCGTCCATGTCGGACGGGCAGTCCTCGCAGCGCATCAGTTTCATCTCGCCCGCGTCGGTCAGCGTGCGCCCGCAGACCCGGCAGCGGGCGGGGGTGCGCAGTCTGCGCCGCGGGCTCTCGGTCCCCGCCGGCCCGGTGCGCGCCGCCGGGAAGCCGCGCTCCACGCCTCCCGTGCCGCCGGCCGCTCCCCTGGCCCCGGTGCCGGTCGATCCCGGTCGCAGGCCGTCGAGGAAGCGGCTGGGGCGGCGGCTCGGGCGGCCGCCCGGGGAGCGGGAGAGCGCCCAGGACAGGTGCAGCCGCTCGCGGGCGCGGGTGACACCGACATAGAGGAGGCGGCGTTCCTCCTCGATCTGCTCGTCGGTCTTTGCGTAGGTGATCGGCATCATGCCCTCGGCGACCCCGACCAGGAAGACCACGTCCCACTCCAGGCCCTTGGCCGCGTGCAGGGAGGCGAGGGTGACGCCCTGGACGGTCGGGGCGTGCTGGGCTCCGGCCCTCTCGTCGAGCTCGACGACGAGATCGGGCAGGCCGGCCTGATGCCGGACGGCGGCGAAGTCCTGGGCGAGGTTCACCAGTGCGGCCAGGGACTCCCAGCGTTCCCGCACCGCTCCCGAGCCGGCCGGGGGCTCGGGGGTCCAGCCCTCGCCGGAGAGCACGGCGCGCACCTGGGAGGGCAGGTCGACGGCGTCGTCGAGGAGGTGGTCGTTGCCGCCGAAGCGGGCCGCGGCGCGCAGGGCGGCGATCGCCTTGCGCACCTCGGGCCGGTCGAAGAAGCGCTCGGCGCCGCGCAGCTGGTAGGGCACCCCGGCGTCCGCGAGGGCCTGCTCATAGCTCTCGGACTGGGAGTTGGTGCGGAACAGCACGGCGATCTCGCTGGCCGGCACGCCGGAGTCGATCAGTTCCCGGATCCGGTGGGCGGCGCCCTCGGCCTCGGCCGGTTCATCGGTGTACTCGGTGAAGACCGGCTCGGGGCCCGGGGCGCGCTGGGAGACCAGCTCCAGCCGGTGGTCGGCGGCGCGGCCGCGGGCCTGGGCGAGCAGGCCGTTGGCCAGGTGGACCACCTGGGGGGTGGAGCGGTAGTCGCGGACGAGCTTGACGACGGTGGCGCCGGGATGGCGGGTGCGGAAGTCGAGGAGGTAGTCCGGGGTTGCGCCTGTGAACGAGTAGATCGTCTGGCTGGCGTCGCCGACCACGCACAGGTTCTCCCGGTCGCCGAGCCACAGCTCCAGCAGGCGCTGCTGGAGGGGGCTGACGTCCTGGTACTCGTCGACGACGAAGTGCTGGTACTGGGCGCGGACCTGCTCGGCGACATCGGGGCGGTCCTGCAGCACGGCCACGGTGAGCAGCAGCACGTCCTCGAAGTCGATCACTCCGCGCTCGCGCTTGAGGTCCTCGTAGACGGAGTAGATCTGGGCGATCTCGGCGGGGTCGCGGGGTGTCTCGCGGCCGGCCTTCGCGGCGGCGGGCGCGTAGTCGCCGGGGACGGTCTGGGTGACCTTGGACCACTCGATCTCGGAGGTGACGTCCCGCAGCTCACCGCGGTCGAGCCGGATGCGGCAGGCGGCCGCCGCGTCGGCGACGAGCTGGACCTTGCGGTCGACGAGCCGGGGCATGGACCCGCCGATGGCTTTCGGCCAGAAGTACTGCAGCTGCCGCAGGGCCGCCGAGTGGAAGGTGCGGGCCTGGACGCCGACGGCGCCGAGCTGGCGCAGCCGGCCGCGCATCTCGCCGGCGGCGCGGTTGGTGAAGGTGACGGCGAGCACGCTGGACGGCTGGAGGATGCCGGCGCGCACCCCGTAGGCGATCCGGTGGGTGATCGCCCGGGTCTTGCCCGTACCGGCGCCGGCCAGCACGCACACCGGGCCGTGCAGCGCGGTGGCGACCTCGCGCTGCTCGGGGTCGAGCCCTTCGAGCACCGCATCGGCCGAGTCGGGTACCTGCGGGAAGAGCGAGGAGTGCGTTGCTGCTGTCACACGGCCATGCTGCCAGGTCGCGGGAGACGGGTGAGCCGGTTGTCCACAGGCAGGGGCTTGCAGTCGTATTAATGCGGCAGGCGTCACGTCCGCCGGTGCGGCAGGCACCACTTCCGGCCAGGGCGGCGGGCATCACGTCCGGCCAGTCCGGCAGGCGTCGTCCGGCCGGTGCGGCGGGCATCACGTCCGCCGTGACCGGCCGGGCACCGGCTGCGGGAATTGTGGCGCTTTCAAGTACGTTCCCCAGTCAGCAGCACCGACTTTCCCTCAGCCGCCGAAGGAGCGCACAAGGACATGCTGGGCACTGTGACGATGTACAGCACCACGTGGTGCGGCTACTGCCGCCGACTGAAGAGCCAGCTGGACCGCGAGGGCATCGCGTACACCGAGATCAACATCGAGCAGGACCCGGAGTCCGCGGCGTTCGTGGAGAAGGCGAACGGCGGCAACCAGACGGTGCCCACGGTGCGGATCGTGCCTGCCACCGGCGGCGAGGAGATCGTGATGACGAACCCGAGCCTGGCGCAGGTGAAGCAGGCCCTCGCGGTCTGATTCCCCGGCGCCCGGCGCCCGGCGTCGGCGAACGGAAGGGGCGGTTCCTTGGCCGGAACCGCCCCTTTCGCGTGTTCGGAAGCGCCGCTCTCGGCGTGCTCGGAACCGCCCCTCCCGGTGTGCTCAGACGAAGCTGCGGGTCGGCAGCGGCCTGCCGTACCAGCGTTCGATGAGGCGGGCGGCGATGGAGATGCCGTAGGGCGGGAGGACCTCGCCGGACTCGAAGGCGGCGGTCAGGTCGTCGCGGGAGAACCAGCGGGCCTCGTGGATCTCGTCGCCGTCGACGTTGATCTCGGTGGAGGTGGCCCGGGCGAAGAAGCCCAGCATCAGGCTGGACGGGAAGGGCCAGGGCTGGCTGGCGATGTACTGGACCTCGCCGACGCTGATGCCGACCTCCTCGTGCACCTCGCGCCGCACCGACTGCTCGATGGACTCGCCTGGCTCCACGAAGCCGGCGAGCGTCGAGAAGCGGCCCTCGGGCCAGTGGACCTGGCGGCCCAGCAGGATGCGGTCGTCCTGGTCGGTGACCGCCATGATCACGGCCGGGTCGGTGCGGGGGTAGTGCTCGGCGCCGCAGGCCGTGCAGCGGCGGATGTGACCGGCCGCGGCGATCACGGTGCGCTCGCCGCAGCGGGAGCAGAAGCGGTGGGTGCGCTGCCAGTTCTCCAGGCCGACGGCGTGCACCATCAGCGCGGCGTCCCTGGGCGACAGCAGCAGGCCCGCCTCGCGCAGGCCGGCGGGGCGCGCCGGCTGGTCCATGCGGCCGGGCAGGGAGTCCTTCTGGAGGGCGAAGTAGGCGACGCCGTCCTCGTCGATGCCGAGGAAGTAGCGGTGCGCCTCGGTGAGCGGGGCCTCGAAGGAGGGCGTCATGACGAGCTCGGTACGGCCGTCGGGCGTCTCGTCGATGAGCACCTGGCCGCCGGAGACCACGAAGCAGCGCGTCGAGGGGTGGCTCCACGCCGCCGCGAGCCATGCCTCGTCGAGCCGGTGGTGCGCGGCGCGGTCGATGCCGCTGGGCGCTGTGAGCGAGATGGGGCGGTCGGCGGTGTGGTCGGTCCAGGTGGTCACGGGTGCTTCCAACTCCCCCGGTGGAACGGATCGGGTCGGCGGGCGGTCGGCGGACGTGGGGCGGGAGGCGACCGGTCCGGCGGCGCTTCCGGCCGGTGGGCGGGGTTTCTCCCAGTGTGCCCCGGCCGGGTGGCCGGTCCGGACCCGCCCGTCGGCGGGCCGGGCCCGGGGCCGCTCGGTTCTTCAGGGGGCGTGCCGCCAGTGCTCGGCGAGGTCGCCCCACAGGTGGGCGGAGGTCTCGACGCCCTTGAGCAGCAGATCGAGCTCGACCTTCTCGTTGGGGGCGTGCCAGCCGTCGGACGGGACGGAGATGCCGAGGAAGAGCACGGGGGCGCCGAGCACGTCCTGGAGGTCGGCGGCGGGGCCGGAGCCGCCCTCGCGGGTGAAGCGGACGGGTTTGCCGAAGGCCCTGCCCATCGCGCGGACCACGGACTGCAGCGCCGGGTGGTCCAGCGGGGTCAGGCACGGGCGGGTGGCGGAGCTGAAGCCGATCTCGCAGCGGATGCCGTCGGGCACCTGGGCCCGGGCCCAGTCGCCGACGATCTTCTCGATATGCGCCGGGTCCTGGCCCGCCACCAGCCGGAACGACAGCTTCACCATGGCGGAGGACGGGATGATCGTCTTGCTGCCTGCGCCCTGGTAGCCGCCGCCGATGCCGTTGACCTCGGCGGTCGGGCGGGCCCAGATGCGCTCCAGGGTGCTGTAGCCGGCCTCCCCCGCGGTGCCGTGGGACTTGGCCGTGGCCAGCCACCGCTCCTCGTCGAAGGGCAGCTCGGCGAAGAGCTCCCGCTCGCGGTCGGTGAGTTCGATCACGCCGTCGTAGAAGCCGGGGATCGCCACGCGCCCGTTCTCGTCGTGCAGGGCGGCGACCAAGCGGCCGATTGCGGTGGCGGGGTTGGGCACGGCGCCGCCGAAGGACCCGGAGTGGATGTCCTGGTCGGGGCCGTACAGCCGGATCTCGCACTCGGCGAGGCCGCGCATCCCGGTGCACACGGTGGGGGTGTCCTCGGACCACATCCCGGTGTCGGAGACGATCACGGCGTCGGCGGCGAGCCGCTCGGCGTGCTGCTCGACCAGCGCCCGGAAGTGCGGCGAGCCGGACTCCTCCTCGCCCTCGATCAGCAGCTTCAGGTTGACGGCCGGGGTGGTGCGGCCGGTGGTGGCGAGGTGGGCGCGGACGCCGAGGAGGTGGAAGAACACCTGCCCCTTGTCATCGGCCGCCCCGCGCGCGTACAGGCGGTTCCCCTTGACCACCGGTTCGAACGGCTCGCTGTCCCAGCCGTCCGCGCGGGCGGCGGGCTGCACGTCGTGGTGGCCGTAGACCAGCACCGTGGGTGCGCCTGGGTCGGCGGAGGGCCACTCGGCGCAGACGGCCGGGGCACCCGGGGTCGGCCAGACCTCGGCGGTCGGGAACCCGGTCTCCTTGAGCTTGGCGGCGAGCCACTCGGCGCTGCGGTGCACGTCGGCGGCGTGTTCGGGCTGGGCCGACACGGAGGGGATGCGCAGCCATGCGGCGAGGTCGTCGAGGAAGGCGGCGCGGTGCTGATCGATGTATGCACGGACGGCGTCGACGGCACTGTCAACGGGCTGGCTCATGCCCCCGAGCCTATCGGCCCGCGGGGGCGTCCTCGGCGTGCGGTATCTCACCGGACTGCTCCCCGAGCAGCAGCCGCTCCAGCTCGGCGCGGTCCGGCAGCCCCTCGGGGCGGACCACCTCGCCGGTGCGCACGTACAGGAACGCGGCCGTGACGTTCTCCAGGGGCACGCCCTGCTGCTCGGCCCAGGCGAGCCGGTAGACGGCGAGCTGCAGAGGGTCCGCCGTGGGGGCGCGGTTGGTCTTCCAGTCGACGATCTCGTACGTGGCCTGCTCGCCCTCGCCCTCCCCGGTCCGGTAGACGGCGTCGATGCGGCCCCGCACCACCCGCCCGGCGAGGCTGAGCTGGAACGGGGCCTCCACGCGGTAGGGCGTGCGGCGGGCGTACTCGGTGCGCTCGAAGGCTTCCTTGAGCGCCTCGAGATCGCGTTCGTCGGCGATCTCCGCCTCGCTGCCGGGCAGTTCCTCCGGCTCCAGCATGGGCAGGGTCAGCTCCTCGAAGCGGGACTCGACCCAGGCGTGGAAGCGGGTGCCCCGGCGGGCGGCGGGCTGCGGCGGGCGGGGCATGGGGCGGGCCAGCTCCTTGGCGAAGCCGTCCGGGTCGGCGGCCAGACGCAGCAGCTCGGAGGCGGTGAGCGAGGCCGGCAGCTGAACCTCGGTGACGCTCTCACGGGCGCGCAGCAGCTCCCCGGTGAGGGCGTCGAGGTCGCGGTCCCAGGAGGCGACGGTGCGGGCCTCCTCCGGGGTGAGGCGGCTGTCGGCAGGCTCCGCGGGGTGCGGGGTGCGGGGCTGTGCGGGCCCCGTCGCGCGGGTGCGGCCGCGGCCTTCCGGGGCTGTGGCCTGGCGCGGGACGGTGGGGCGGTCCGGGGCGGTGGGGCGGTCCGGGGCGGTGGGCCGGTCAAGGCGGTCCGAGGGGTCCGGCAGGTGGTGGTCACGGTCCTCGGCGAGCGTGCCGCTCGTTTCGGCGGACGAGTCGCCCTCCCCGAGGAACGGGTCGTCGTCCCCGAGGAACGGGTCGTCGTCCCCGAGGAACGGATCATCCTCCTCGAGGAACGGATCCTCGTCCTCCGGCAGGAGCTCCTCGTCGTCCGGCGGCGGGGGCCAGTCCGGGTCCTCGTAGGTGTCCGGGTATGTGTCCGGCTCGGGCGCGGCCGCCGGGTGGCCGTCCTCGCGGGCGGCGAGGGCTTCGAGGTGGGCCAGGACGGTCTCGGCGGCGGCCCGGCGCCGGGCGAGGGCGGCGTCGTCCAGGGGCAGGGGCCACACCTGGTCCCCTGCGGGCCGGTGCAGGCTCGGGTTCTCCTCGTCCTCGCCCGGCTTCTCCGCCCACGCCTCGATCTCGCCGTACCCGGCGGCGCAGTGGTCGTGGAGGGCCAGCAGGAACTCGGAGGGACCGCGCGGCTTCTTCTGCGAGGGACCCCACCAGTGGCCGGACCCGAGGAGCAGGGAGCGGGGCCGGGTGAAGGTGACGTAGCCCAGGCGCAGCTCCTCGGTGTGCTGGTGCTCCTTCATCGCCTCGTGGAAGGCCTTCATGCCGCGGGCGTCCCAGGAGGTGACGTCGGGCAGGGTGGCCGCGTCGCCGCGCAGCCGGTGCGGCAGCACCTTGCCCTGGGCGGTCCACTTCTCCCGGCCCTGGCTGCTGGGGAAGGTGCCCTTGACCAGGCCGGGGACGGCGACGACGTCCCACTCCAGGCCCTTGGACTTGTGCGCGGTGAGCACCTTGACCGTGTTCTCGCCGCCGGGCAGCGCGTTGTCCAGGCCCTTCTCGTACTGGGCGGCGGTGCGCAGGAAGCCGAGGAAGGCGAGCAGGGTCGCCTCGCCGTCGCCGGCGGCGAAGGAGGCGGCGATGTCGAGGAAGTTGGACAGGGTCTCGCGGCGGCGGGCGGCGAGCGCGTGCGGGGACGCCGACAGTTCGACCTCCAGACCGGTGACGGCGAGCACGCGGTGCAGCACGTCCATCAGCGGGTCGGCCAGGGAGCGGCGCAGGTCGCGCAGTTCGGCGGCGAGGCGGGCGAAGCGCACCCGTGCGTCGGGCGAGAAGGGCAGCCCGTCGTCGCCTCCGTCGCCGTCCAGCGGGCTCTCCAGGAAGGTGTCGAGGGCGTCGGCGAGCGAGATCACCTCGGCCGGGTCGACGCCTTCGACGGCCTCGGCGAGCCGCCGGTCGGGGTCGTCGTCGCCCTCAACCCGCGCATGCGACACCAGCAGCCGGGCGCGGCGCCCCAGCAGGGCCAGGTCGCGGGGGCCGATGCGCCAGCGCGGGCCGGTCAGCAGCCGGACCAGGGAGGCGTTGGCGCCCGGGTCCTGCAGCACCTCGCAGACGGCGACCAGATCGGCGATCTCCGGCAGGTGCAGCAGGCCGGACAGGCCCACGACCTCCACGGGCACGTCCCGGGCGACCAGGGCGGCCTGGATGTCGGCGAAGTCGGTGGCGGTGCGGCACAGCACGGCGATCTCGCCGGGCGGCTTCCCGGTGCGCACCAGGTGGGCGATGGAGTCGGCCATCCACTCCAGCTCCTCGGCGTGGGTGCGCAGCAGGGCGCAGCGGACCATGCCGTCGCGTTCGGCGCCGGGCGCCGGGCGCAGGGCCTCCACCCCGGCGTGCAGCTCGCGCAGCGGTTCGGCGAGGCCGTTGGCGAGGTCCAGCAGGCGTCCGCCGCTGCGGCGGTTCTCGCTGAGCGACTGGCGGGTGGCCGGGCGTCCGTCGGCGTGCGGGAAGTGCTCGGGGAAGTCGTCGAGGTTGGCGACGGAGGCGCCGCGCCAGCCGTAGATCGCCTGGCAGGGGTCGCCGACCGCGGTGACGGGGTGGCCGGTGCCGCCGCCGAACAGCCCGGCGAGCAGGACGCGCTGGGCGACGGAGGTGTCCTGGTACTCGTCGAGGAGCACCACCCGGAACTCGTCGCGCAGGATGCGGCCGACCTCCGGGATGGCGGCGAGCCGGGCGGACAGGGCGATCTGGTCGCCGAAGTCGAGCAGGTCGCGCTCGCGTTTGGCGGCGCGATAGCGCAGCACCAGGTCCGCCAGTTCGCGCCGGGCGGCGGCGGCCTCAGGGACCTTGCGCAGGTCGGCGTTGGTGAGCTTGAGCCGGCTCAGGGCGGCCAGCAGCTCGGTGTCGTGGGCGCGCACGTCCTCGGGGCGCACCAGGTGTTCGGAGAGCTCGGCGTCCAGGGCGAGCAGGTCTCCGACGAGGTCGGCGAAGGAGCGGGTGAGGGCCGGGTAGGGGCCGGGTGTCTCGCGCAGCACGCGGGCGGCGAGCTGGTAGCGGGTGGCGTCGGCGAGCAGCCGGGAGCTGGGCTCCAGCCCGATGCGCAGTCCGTGGTCGGTCAGCAGGCGGCCCGCGAAGGCGTGGTACGTGGAGATCTCGGGCTCGCCCGGCGGGTTGTCCGGGTCGATGGCGTCGGGGTCGGTGACGCCGGCCTTGATCAGTGCCTTGCGGACGCGTTCGGCGAGCTCACCGGCGGCCTTGTTGGTGAAGGTGAGGCCGAGCACCTGCTCGGGGGCGACCTGGCCGGTGCCGACCAGCCAGACCACGCGCGCCGCCATCACCGTCGTCTTGCCGGAGCCGGCTCCGGCCACGATCACCTGCGGGGCGGGCGGCGCGGTGATGCAGGCCGTCTGCTCCGGGGTGAACGGGATGCCGAGGAGCTCCTTGAGCTGCGCGGGATCGGTGATACGTGCGGGCACATCGAGGAAGGCTAGCGGCGGCCACTGACAACGGATGACGGGCGGTGCGGGCGGGGGCAGCGGGGAGCCGTGCGCCGGCAGCGGGGAGCCGTGCGCCACCCCGCAGAATCCGGGGGCCACCCTGCGGAGTCCGGAGCCGCCCCTACTCCACCACGTGCCGTCCCTCCGGCCGGGCGCTGCACGAGGCGCGGAAGGCGCAGCGCGTGCAGTGCTGGCCCGCGCTCGGGGTGAACCGCTCGTCGAGCACCTTCCCGGCGGCGGTGGCCAGCAGTTCGCCGACCCACTCCCCCTCCAGCGGCTGCTGCGCCTGCACCTTGGGCAGGGTCTCGCCGCCGTCCCGCTTGGCGGCTCCCTGCCGCAGCTGGACCAGTTCGGCGCCGCCCGGCTCGGGGCGCACCCCGTCGAAGGCATCGTCGACGGCGCCCTCGCGGACGGCGAGCTGATAGACGGCGAGCTGCGGATGCCGCTCGACCTCCTTGGCCGTGGGCGCCTGCTTGCCGGTCTTGAAGTCGACGACATAGGCGCGGCCCTCGCCGTCGGCCTCCACGCGGTCCATCTGGCCGCGGATGCGGACCTGGTAGTCGCCGGCCTCCAGGGTGACGTCGAAGTCGTGCTCGCTGGCCACCGGGGTGCGTCCCGGGCGCAGGCGGTTGGAGTCGACGTGCCACTTCAGGAAGCGCTCCAGCGCCACCCGGGCGTTCTCCTTCTCCTGCGCCGACTTCCACGGCGCGTCGAAGGCGAGGGCGTTCCACACGGAGTCGAGGCGCTCCATGAGCACGTCGAGGTCGGCCGGGGTGCGTCCGGAGGCCACCTCGTCGGCGAGCACGTGCACCACGTTGCCGAAGCCCTGGGCGGCGGTGGCGGGGGCATCCGCCTTCACCTCGCGGCCCAGGAACCACTGCAGGGCGCAGGTGTTGGCGAGCTGCTCGAGGGCGCTGCCGGAGAGCACCACGGGCTGGTCGCGGTCGCGCAGCGGCACCTTGGACTCCGTCGGCTCGAACATGCCCCACCACCGGTAGGGGTGGGCGGCCGGCACCAGCGGGCGGCCGTCCTCGTCGGTGAGCGCGGCGAGCCGGGCGAGGCGCTGTGCGGCGGCCTGACGGAGCGCGTCGGAGACCCGTGGGTCCACGGTGGTGGCGCGCAGCTCGGCGACGAGCGCCGCCACGGACAGCGGACGGCGCGGGCGGCCGGTGACGTCCCTGGGTTCGACGCCGAGCTCGGTGAGGAAGCGGGATGGCTGGTCGCCGTCGTCGGCCGGGGCCTTCACCGCGGTCACCACCAGCCGGTCCCGGGCGCGGGTGGCGGCCACGTAGAACAGGCGGCGCTCCTCGGCGAGCAGCGCGCCGGGGGTGAGGGGTTCGGCGAGTCCGTCGCGGCCGATGCGGTCGGCCTCCAGCAGGGAGCCGCGGCGGCGCAGGTCCGGCCACAGCCCCTCCTGCACGCTCGCCACCACGACCAGCCGCCACTCCAGACCCTTGGAGCGGTGCGCGGTCATCAGGCGTACGGCGTCGGGGCGGGCGGCGCGGCGGGTGAGGGTGTCGGCGGCGATGTCCTCGGCCTCGATCTCCTCGAGGAAGTTCAGGGCGCCGCGGCCCCCGGTGCGCTCCTCGGCGCGGGCGGCGGTGGCGAACAGCGCGCAGACGGCGTCGAGGTCCCGGTCGGCGTTGCGGCCGGCCGCCCCGCCGCGCCGGGCGGCGCGCTCCAGGCGCTGCGGCCAGGGCGTGCCGTTCCACAGCTCCCACAGCACCTCCTCGGCGGTGCCCCCGCCGGCCAGGCACTCACGTGCCTTGCGCAGCAGCGCGCCCAGGCGCTGCGCCCCCCGCGCGTACGCCGGGTCGTGCACGGCCAGCCGCTCGGGCTCGGCGAGCGCCCGCGCGAGCAACTCGTCCGACGGCGGCGGCAACGGGTTGCCCGCGGCCCGCTCCTCCTCCCGCAGCGCGCGCCCGAGGCGCCGCAGATCGGCGGTGTCCATCCCGGCGAGCGGCGAGGTGAGCAGCGTGAGCGCGGTCTCGGTGTCCAGCCAGCAGGACTCCTCGCCTCTGCCGCGCTCCGCGGCACCGGGCTCAAAGTCCCCGGACTCCGCATTGCCGGACTCCGGCCCGCCGGGCTCAACACCACCGGCACCTGGCCCGCCGGGCTCAACACCACCGGCACCTGGCCCGCCGGGCTCCACGCCACCGGCACCTGGCCCGCCGGGCTCAACACCACCGGCGCCCGGCCCGCCTGACTCCGCCTCGCCGCGCTCGTGATCACCGGGCGCCGTCTCACCGGCGCTCTCCGAACCGGCGCTCCCCCGGCCACCGGTCTCCGGAGCACCCTCCGTGCCCGCCGCGTCCCCCGCGTTCCCCGCATCCCCCGCATCCCCCGCATCCCGGCGCCGTACCTCCGCCGTGGCCACCGCGCGCAGTGCCGTCAGCAGTGGGGCCACCGCCGGCTCGTGGCGCAGGGGTACGTCGTCGCCGTCGACGTCGACGGGGACGCCGGCCGAGGTGAGGGCCCGGCGGAGCGTGGGCAGGGTGCGGGCGCCCGCGCGGACCAGGACGGCCATCTCGCTCCAGGGAACGCCGTCCTCCAGGTGGGCGCGGCGCAGGATGTCGGCGATGTTGTCCAGCTCGGTGCCGGGCGTCGGGTAGGTGTACACCTCGACCCGGCCGCCGTCGCGCGCCGCGGTGAGCTCGCGGTGGGCGCGGACCTTGTCGGCGGGCAGCCGCGGCAGCGGCATGCGCTGGGTGATCAGACGGGTGGCGGCCAGCAGCGCCGCGCCGGAGCGGCGGGAGGTGCGCAGCACCTCGACCGGGGCCGGTCGGCCGTCGGCCCGGCGGAAGGCGTGCGGGAAGTCGAGGATGCCGTTCACGTCGGCGCCCCGGAAGGCGTAGATCGACTGGTCGGGGTCGCCGAAGGCGACCAGGGTGCGGCCGCCGCCGGCCAGGGCGTGCAGCAGCCGTACCTGGGCGGGGTCGGTGTCCTGGTACTCGTCGACGTACACGGCGTCGTACTGCTCGACGAGCCGGGCGGCGACCTCGGGGCGGCGGGCGAGCAGCACCGCGCGGTGGACGAGTTCGGCGTAGTCGAGGACGCCCTGGAGGTCGAGGACGTCGAGGTACTCGGCGAGGAAGGCGGAGGCGGCCCGCCAGTCGGGGCGCCCGATGCGGCGGGCGAAGGCCTCCAGCTCCCGGGGCCCGAGTCCCAGTTCGCGGCTGCGGGCGAGCACCGCGCGGACCTCGTCGGCGAAGCCGCGGGTGGTCAGGCAGGCGCGCAGCTCGTCCGGCCAGCGCACATGCGCGAGGCCGAGCTTCTCCAGGTCGGCCTGCCCGGCGAGCAGCTCGCGGACGGTGACGTCCTGCTCGGGGCCGGACAGCAGCCGCAGCGGCTCCACGAAGAGGTCGCTGTCCTGGTGGGCGCGGACCAGGGCGTAGGAGAACGAGTGGAAGGTGGTCGCCTGCGGGGCGCGTGCGGCGCCGGTGCGCAGCGCCAGGCGGTCGCGCAGGTCCACGGCCGCGCGCCGGCTGAAGGTGAGCACCAGGATGCGTTCGGGGTCCTGGCCGCGGGCGACGCGGGCGGCGACGGACTCGACGAGCGTGGTGGTCTTCCCGGTGCCCGGCCCGGCGAGGACCAGCAGCGGACCGGACTCGTGGTCAACCACGGAGCGCTGTGCGGCGTCCAGTGGAGGGGGATTCACGCGAGCCGGCGGGGTACGCACCAGCCGATAGGCGCCACGGCTCCCCCGGCGCACCCGGGGGTGCGGCAGGTCGCTGGTGGAGGAAGAGGAGCTCACGTGGTTCGCCGGTCCTGGTGGGTGTGCTGGGTGTCCCGCGCGGTGCGGGCGGTGGCCGCGGGATGAGGGGGACGCGTGCAGCCGACGCTACGCCGGTGGAGACCCCGGAAGCAGGGCTTCCGCTTCTTCCCGCCAGGCACGCGCGCCACTTGCGTCCCTCGCCTCACGAACGTACGTCATGGCACGGACGTGCCCTTCTTCCCCCGTACGGATCACAGGTCACACGGCGCGGCGCCGGATGCCGGAAGCTGTCAGGTGTGACCCTCCGTGTGTCCGCCGCCGTCCCACCGCGCGCGTCTCATGTCGAGGCGCGGGAGGTGGCCCTCGGCGGCCCGGCTCGCCTCTCTCAGCGGCGTGCCCTCCGCGCGGTAGTGGGCCAGGGCCCGCAGTTCGTGCCCCGGCAGCAGGACGCCGTCCGCGCGGACGACCCGCCACCAGGGGACGGCGCCGCCGTACAGGGACATCGCCCGCCCCACCTGGCGCGGGCCGCCCTCGCCCAGCCACTCGGCCACGTCCCCGTACGTCATGACACGGCCCGGAGGGATCAGTTCGGCCACCTCGAGGACGCGTTCCACGTACGGCGGCAGAGCGTCACCGGCACGGGCCTCCCCGGCACCGGCGTCACCGGCGCGGGCCTGACCGGCCGCATCCGCGCGGGCTTCCCCCGCACCGGCGTCATCCGCGCGGGCCTGACCGGCACCCTCGCTCCCGGCGCCGGCAGCGATGTCCGGCAGTCGGCTCTCCTGACTCATCCGGCCCATCCTGCACCACCCCACCGACAACGCGACGCGCACGGGGGCACGCCGGTGTCTCGCCCCGGGGCGGCGCTTCCGGCAGACTGTGCGGCCCGCATATGGACCCTGATGCCCCCTTGTACCGGTACGGCATGCCACCATCGTGCGGGCGGTGACTGGTGATACGAGACCAAGAAGAGACGATGAAGCAGCAGGGTGCGCACCCCGAGGGCACGGAGGGCACCTCTGACGCTTCGTCGCGCCCGGGGACCCCGGACACCGGCCCGAAGCACGGCAGCAGGCCGGGCAAGTCGAAGAACGGCGGCGAGTCGGGCAAGTCGAGCGAGTCACGCGAATCCGGCAAGAACACCCGGCGCGAGGCGGCAAAGAAGCAGGACGCGCCCGACATTTCTGACACGGTGCACATCGACGAGGTCGAGGGCGATGAGCCGCTGCTCCCCGCCCGCGTGCACCGCCCGTCCGACCTCATGCGCCTGCTGGTGGGCGTCCTGGCCGTCGGCGTGCTGCTGGCGATCGCCGCGTTCGCCCACGGAACCACCGCCGGACTGGAGCAGGACATCAACAAGGGCACCGGACAGGCGCCCGACCTGCTCATCAAGATCGCGGGACTGGCCTCCAGCATCGCGATCCTGCTGGTGCCGGTGGCGTTCGCCATCGAGCGGCTGATCAAACGCGACGGCCTGCGGATCGCCGACGGCGTGCTCGCGGCCGTCCTGGCGCACGGGGTGACCCTCGCCACCGACCTGTGGGTGGCACGGGCCGCCCCCGACTCCATCCAGGAGGCGCTCACCCAGCCCTCCCCCGGCGACGTCAACGCCCTGACCGATCCCGTGCACGGCTATCTCGCCCCGGTGATCGCGTACATGACGGCCGTCGGGATGTCCCGCAGACCCCGGTGGCGCGCGGTGCTGTGGGTGGTGCTGCTGCTCGACGCCTTCTCCATGCTGGTCGCGGGGTACACCACCCCGTTCTCGATCATCCTCACCGTCCTGATCGGCTGGACCGTCGCCTACGGCACGCTCTACGCCGTCGGCTCGCCCAATGTGCGTCCCACCGGGCGCACCCTGATGGCGGGCCTGCGCACGGTGGGCTTCCGGCCGGTGACCGCCTCCCGGGTGGAGTCCGCGGAGTCCCCCGAGGCCGGCGACCGGGGCCGCCGCTACTTCGTCACCCTGGAGGACGGCCCGCCGCTGGACGTGACGGTGGTGGACCGGGAGCAGCAGGCCCAGGGGTTCTTCTACCGGGCGTGGCGCAACCTCACCCTGCGCGGCTTCGCCACCCGCCGCAGCCTCCCCTCGCTGCGCCAGGCGCTGGAGCAGGAGGCGCTGCTGGCCTACGCGGCGATCGCGGCCGGGGCCAACGCCCCCAAGCTGATCGCGACCTCGGAGCTCGGCCCCGACGCGGTCATGCTCGTCTACGAGCACATCGGCGGACGCACCCTCGACGCGCTGTCCGACGAGGAGATCACCGACGAGCTGCTGCGCGACACCTGGCTCCAGGTGCGGGCCCTGCAGTCGCGGCGCATCGCGCACCGCAGGCTGGTGGGCGAGGCGATCCTGGTGGATCGTTCCGGCAGGGTGTTCCTCACCGATCTGCGGGCCGGCGAGATCGCCGCCGGCGAGCTGCTGCTGCGTATGGACGTCGCCCAGCTGCTGGTGACGCTCGGCCTGCGGGTGGGCGCCGAGCGCGCGGTGTCCTCGGCGGTGAGCGTGCTCGGACCGGACGCCGTGGCGGACTGCCTGCCGATGCTTCAGCCGATCGCGCTGAGCCGCTCCACCCGCGCGACCCTGCGCAAGCTGGCCCGGGAGCGCGCGGAACGCGAACGCGAGGCGGTGCTGGAGGCGTCCCGGCAGGCCAAGCAGCTGCGCGCCGAGCAGTCCGCGGGCACCCCGCCCGGCAAGCCCGGCAAGAAGGCCACGCGGGCCGAGCAGCGGGCCGAGAAGCGGGCGCTGGACGAGGCCCTGGAGGAGGCGCGCGAGGAGGATCTGCTCACCCAGATCCGGCACCAGGTGCTGCGGATCAGGCCCCAGGCGCCGGTGGAGCCGGCCCGTCTGGAGCGGGTGCGTCCGCGCACCCTGATCAGCTTCATCGCCGGTGCCATCGGCGCGTACTTCCTGCTGACCCAGCTCACCCACATCGAGTTCGGGCCGCTGATCGCCAACGCGGACTGGCGCTGGGTGATCGCGGCGGTGCTGTTCTCGGCGGCCACCTACTTCGCGGCGGCCCTGGCGCTGCTGGGGTTCGTGCCGGAGCGGGTGCCGTTCCTGCGGACCGTGGCCGCGCAGGTGGCCGGGTCCTTCGTGAAGATCGTCGCCCCGGCGGCGGTGGGCGGCGTGGCGCTGAACACCAGGTTCCTCCAGCGGGCGGGGGTGCGGCCGGGCCTCGCGGTGGCCAGCGTCGGCGCCTCGCAGCTGTTCGGGCTCGGCTGTCACGTCCTGATGCTGCTGGCCTTCGGCTACCTGACCGGCACCGAGAAGACGCCCTCGCTGTCGCCGTCCCGCACGGTCATCGCGGGCCTGCTGACGGTGGCGGTGCTGATGCTGGTGGTGACCTCGGTGCCGTTCCTGCGGAAGTTCGTGGTCACCCGGGTGCGCTCGCTGTTCGCGGGTGTGGTGCCGCGCATGCTGGACGTGCTGCAGCGGCCGCAGAAGCTGATCACCGGCATCGGCGGGATGCTGCTGCTGACCGCCTGCTTCGTGCTCTGCCTGGACGCCTCGGTCCGCGCCTTCGGCGACGAGTCGACCTCCATCAGCATCGCCAGCGTCGCCGTCGTCTTCCTCGCGGGCAACGCGCTGGGTTCCGCGGCGCCGACGCCCGGCGGTGTGGGCGCGGTCGAGGTGACTCTCACGGTCGGTCTGATCGCCGTGGGTCTCCCGCAGGCGGTCGCCACCCCGGCCGTGCTGCTGTTCCGGCTGCTGACCCTGTGGCTGCCGGTGCTGCCGGGCTGGCTCGCCTTCAACCACCTCACGCGCAAGGAAGCGCTGTAGGGCTCGCCTGCTCGGAAGCGCTCCAGGCGTCACCGGCTCGCAAGCGCCGAAGCGCTGCCTGTGCAGGGATCCCCGGGGCCGTTTCGCCCGGACGGCCGGTGCCCCGCGCCTACCGCCGGGTACGGCCGCAGGATGGGGTCATGCCCAAGTCCTTCCGTGCGCGCGCCGCGGCCCTGACCGCCTCCGCCCTGCTGCTGCCGGCGCTGCTGGCCGGCTGCGGCGAGGACGGCGGCCCGGGGCAGGACCTGACGAGTCAGAAGCTCAGCTGGAAGGACTGCCCGGCCCCCTCCGAGGCCCAGGGCGGCGGCCCCTCCCCCTCGCCCCTGCCCGGCGGCGGGACCTGGCAGTGCGCCACGATGAAGGCGCCGCTCGACTGGGACGACCCCGAGGGCGACACCATCGGTCTGGAGCTGATCCGGTCCAGGTCCAGCGGACCGGCGGACCGGCGCATCGGCTCCCTGATCTTCAACTTCGGCGGACCGGGCGGTTCCGGCGTCACCGCGCTGCCCGCCTTCGGCGAGGACTACGAGCGCCTGCGCACCCGCTACGACCTGGTGAGCTTCGACCCGCGCGGCGTCGGGCGCAGCGCCCCGGTGCTCTGCCTGAACGACCGGCAGTTGGATGCACACTTCCAGCAGGACGCCACCCCCGACGACAGCGCCGAGCGCACCGAACTGCTGGAGGGCACCAAGTCGTTCAACGCGGCCTGCGAGGACCGGTCCGAGCCGATCCTGCCGCATGTGCGCACCACGGACACCGCTCGCGACCTCGACCTGATGCGGCAGGTCCTCGGCGACGACAAGCTGTACTACTTCGGCGTCTCCTACGGCACCGAACTCGGCGGCGTCTACGCACACCTCTTCCCCGAGAAGGTGGGCCGTGCCGTGTTCGACGCGGTCGTGGACCCCACGCAGGACCCGGAGCAGGGCTCGCTCGGCCAGGCGCGGGGCTTCCAGCGCGCCCTCGACAACTACGCGGAGAACTGCGTCTCGCAGACCGAGGAGTGCCCCGTCGGCGACACCGCCCAGGACGTGAAGGACCGCATCGCCGCCCTGCTGAAGGACCTCGACAGCAAGACCATCCCCGGCATCCCCCCGCGCGAGCTGACCCAGACGGAGGCGATGAACGGGATCGCCCAGGCCCTGTACTCGCAGGAGTTCTGGGAGTTCCTCACCGACGGGCTGGAGCGGGCCTACGACGGCGACGGCACCATCCTGATGGCCCTGTCCGACAGCATGACCGGCCGCAGCGAGAACGGCGAGTACAGCAACTTCGTCCCCGCCAACGTCGCCATCAACTGCGCCGACGACAAGCCCCGCTACACCGCCGGGGACGTGGAGCGCAGCCTGCCCCGGTTCCGCGCCGCCTCCGAGCTGTTCGGCGACTACCTGGCCTGGGGCCTGGTCACCTGCACCGACTGGGCCGTGCCGGGAGCCGCCGACCACCCCGATGTGAGCGCGCCCGGCGCCGCGCCGATCCTGGTGATCGGCAACACCGGCGACCCGGCCACCCCCTACGAGGGGACGCGCAGGATGGTGCGGGCGCTCGGTGAGGGAGTCGGCATCGAGCTCACGTACAAGGGGCAGGGGCACGGCGCCTACGGCAGCGGCAACGGGTGCGTGCGGAACGCGGTGCACGGCTATCTGCTGGACGGAGAGGTGCCGCCCACCGGCACCGTCTGCACCTGATTGCGCCGATCTGCGTCAGAAGCCAGCAGGTCAGAGGGTTGTCCACAGGCTGCCACGGCACGGCCGGGGTGCGCCTACCATGGCCTGACCGCCGGCCGCGGCACATGCGGAGGGCACCTGAGGGGGGATGTGGCACATGACGCGCTTCGTACGGTGGACGGCTCTCGGGGTCGCCGCCGCGCTCCTGACGGCGGGCTGCAGCGGCTCGTCCGGCGACGACGGGGCCCGCGACGACGACAAGAGGGGCAACTCGGCGCTCGACTGGACGAAGTGCGAGTCCACCGGCGACGCCCCCGCGCCGGGCGACGAGTGGCAGTGCGCCACGCTCGAGGTGCCGCTGGACTGGTCGAAGCCGGACGGCAAGAAGATCGCCCTGGCGCTGATCCGCGCCGAGGCGACCGGCGACGAGCGCCGCGGCTCGCTGGTGTTCAACTTCGGCGGCCCCGGCGGCTCCGGCGTGTCGATGCTGCCGTCCTACGCCGACACGGTCGCGGAGCTGCGCGAGCACTACGACCTGGTGAGCTGGGACCCGCGGGGCGTCGCGGCCAGCGAGGGCGTCCGGTGCCGGGAGGACAAGGACATCCAGGCGGCCGAGGCGTCGGTCGACACCACGCCCGACACCCCGGCCGAGGAGCGGACGTTCCTGTCCGACGCCTCCGACTTCGGCAAGGGCTGCGCCAAGTCGGCGGGCGAGCTGCTGGGCCATGTCTCCACCACCGACACGGCCCGCGACCTGGACCGCATCCGCCAGGCCGTCGGCGACGACAAGCTGAACTACTTCGGCATCTCCTACGGCACCGAGCTGGGCGGCGTCTACGCCCACCTCTTCCCCGAGAAGGTGGGCCGGATGACCCTCGACGCGGTCGTCGACCCCGGCGCCGACATGGTGGGCCACGCCCGCAACCAGACCCTCGGCTTCCAGCGCGCCCTGGATGCCTATCTGAAGTCCACCGGCAAGGACCCCGAGGAGGGCTCCCGCGAGATAGCGGACCTGCTGCGGCGGATCGACGCCGAGCCGCTGCCGACCTCCACCAAGGGCCGCGAGCTCACCCAGTCCCTGGCGCTCACCGGCATCATCCTGCCTCTCTACAGCAAGGACGGCTGGCCGGCCCTGACCAGCGCCCTGCAGGCCGCCGAGGAGGGCGACGGCTCCGAACTCCTCGCCCTGGCCGACGGCTACAACGAGCGCGACGCCTCCGGCCGTTACGGCACCACCACCCACTCCCAGCGCGTCATCTCCTGCCTGGACGACAAGGCGCGGCCGAGCCTCGAGGAGACCAAGAAGCTGCTGCCGGAGTTCGAGAAGATCTCCCCCGTCTTCGGCCCCGCCCTCGGCTGGGACATCGCCGGCTGGTGCCACGACTGGCCGGTCCCCGGCCAGCACGACACCCCCGAGGTGAGCGCCCCGGGAGCCGCCCCCATCCTGGTCATCGGCAACACCGGCGACCCGGCCACCCCCTACGAGGGCGCCCGCCGCATGGCCGACGAACTCGGCAAGAACGTAGGCATAGTCCTCACCTGGAAGGGCGAGGGCCACGGCGCCTACGGCAACGGCAGCGACTGCGTCGACTCCACCGTCAACGCATACCTGATCGAGGGCACGGTCCCGAAGGACGGGAAGGTCTGTTCCTGACGAGGCCGCGAGGCGCGGTTGCTGCCGCCCGCATGATCACCGCGCCCCGGATTCGTCGGCTGCTCGTGGGTTCCCCTTCTTTCCCGAGAGGAAGGAAGCTGCCCCGACTCCAGCAGTGACCAGCCCCGCGACTGCGGTGATGGTGCTGGGAACGTCGAGTCCTGCCTTTCCACTGCTGCCCCCGGGCGGTTCCGTCTTTGTTTCCGTGACCGTGATGGTCACCGCCGCAGGAGCTGACGGGGGTCGAGGCTGTTCTGTTTCCTCAGCAGGTTTGCTGGCGGTGTCCTCAACGGGTTCGCTGAAAGTGGAATCGGCGGGAGGTGAACCGTCCGGCATCTCGCTGGTCGGCGAGGGCGCCGGCGGCTCCGGTTCCTGACTGGTGGATGGTGTGGGCGGCGGCCTCGTTGATTCGTTCGGCGACGTCAAACCGCCGATCAGAACCACGGCCAGCAAAGTCAGGCCTACCACCATCAGAGCAGCGCCAGCCCACACCAGGCGTGATCGTCCCACACGGACTCGCCCGGCGTTTCGATCGGTCACGTCTCCAGGCTCCGGCACGACCACAGAGCGTGCGACGCGGCTACGGCCATTCGAGGCAGAAGCCCACGGCATCTGACCAGTTCAGAGCCGTGGGCTTCTTCAGTCCCGTTGGTGCGCCGGCGGGCGAACCCGGGTCAGTACACCGGCTTGTGGGGTTCGATCTGGTTGACCCAGCCGACGACGCCGCCACCCACGTGGACCGCGTCGGCGAAGCCGGCGGACTTGAGGACGGCGAGGACTTCCGCACTGCGGACACCCGTCTTGCAGTGCAAGACGATCTTCTTGTCCTGCGGGAGGCTCTCCAGGGCGTTGCCCATGAGGAACTCGTTCTTGGGGATCAGGCGGGCGCCCGGGATGGAGACGATCTCGTACTCGTTCGGCTCGCGGACGTCGATGAGCTCGATGTTCTCGCCGTCGTCGAGCCACTCCTTGAGCTGCTTGGGAGTGATCGTGGAGTCGGCGGCCGCCGCCTGGGCCTCCTCGGACACGACGCCGCAGAACGCCTCGTAGTCGATGAGCTCGGTGACGGTCGGGTTCTCGCCGCAGACCGCGCAGTTGGGGTCCTTGCGGACCTTGACCTGGCGGTACTGCATCTCCAGGGCGTCGTAGATCATCAGGCGGCCGACCAGCGGCTCACCGATGCCGGCCAGCAGCTTGATCGCCTCGTTGACCTGGATGGAGCCGATGGACGCGCACAGCACGCCGAGCACGCCGCCCTCGGCGCAGGAGGGAACCATGCCGGGGGGCGGGGGCTCCGGGTAGAGGCAGCGGTAGCAGGGGCCGTGCTCCGCCCAGAACACCGAGGCCTGGCCGTCGAAGCGGTAGATGGAACCCCAGATGTACGGCTTGCCGAGCAGCACGCAGGCGTCGTTGACCAGGTAGCGGGTCGCGAAGTTGTCCGTGCCGTCGATGATCAGGTCGTACTGGCTGAAGATGTCCATCACGTTGTCGGCCTCGAGCCGCTCTTCGTGCAGGACCACATTCACGTACGGGTTGATGCCCTTGACCGTGTCACGGGCGGACTCGGCCTTGGGGCGGCCGATGTCGGCCTGGCTGTGGATGACCTGGCGCTGCAGGTTCGACTCGTCGACCTCGTCGAACTCCACGATGCCGAGCGTGCCCACGCCCGCGGCGGCCAGGTACATCAGCGCCGGCGAGCCCAGGCCGCCGGCGCCCACACACAGCACCTTGGCGTTCTTCAGCCGCTTCTGCCCGTCCATCCCCACGTCGGGGATGATCAGGTGGCGGGAGTACCTGCGGACCTCGTCTACGGTGAGCTCCGAAGCGGGCTCGACCAGGGGTGGCAGCGACACGGGGACTCCGTTGGTCGGTCAATCAGTACGGTTGTTCCTCCGTAACACTGCCATGGGCTTTTTCATTCCGAGACACCTGTTCCGATCCGCGAGACGATTTCATCCCAGTAGCCGGGCAGCACCTCCCAGGGGTTCGTCTCCCAGGTCTCGGACCGGCCCCCGCGCCCGGTGCGATCGGTGTGGTCGGTGAAGTAGATCGTCGCGGCCCCCTGCCAGCGGGCGATGCGCAGCGCCTCCTCCAGGTGGGGCCGCGGCACTCCGTGGACGAAGTGGCAGAACCGCTCGGGCGGCAGGTCGGCCGTCCATTCGGCGACCTGCGACCAGCGGTAGTCGCTCCAGGGGCCCGAGAAGGTGACCAGCTGGTCGGCGATGTCGGCGTAGCCCGGGTGCGGATGGATGCCGTGCCCGAGCACGATGTGGGCATCGTCACGCAGCACGCGGAGCGCGGCGGTGGTGCGCCGCATCTCGTAGAGCCGCAGCGCGTCGGCGGGACACCGGTCCAGCAGGAAGCCGTCGACCTCGTACCAGTCGAGGTAGCGGTGGGCGTCCGCGATCACCTGGCCGAAGCCGCGGTCGCCGTGCGCCGAGTCGAGGCGGCCGAGGACGCGGACGCCGGCGTTGCGCAGCCGTCCGGCCGCGTCCAGGCAGTGCGGGTCGGGCTGGGCGCCGGGCCCGTCGGCCACGTCGAGGACGACCCAGTGCAGGGGTGCGCCGGGCGTGGTGAGCGCCTTCCACTCGGCCGGGGCGACGAGCGGGTGCGCGATGCCGGGAATGCCGAAGCCGGTGCGGAAGTCCGTGCAGGTGATGCCCGGTTTGGCACGGCTCAGATACGGCATGCCGCCTCCATCCAGATGTCGGCCAGGGATTCCTCGAGGTTGATGCGGGGGCGCCAGCCGAGCCGGTCGCGGGCGGTGCGCACATCGGCCTGCTGCCAGCTGCCGCAGCCGTCCGGGTAGGGGAAGGCGACGGGGGCCGGGTGGTGGTCGGCGTCGCCGGAGCGGGGGTGACCGATGGCCGGCCGCAGATACGTGCCGTGGGCGTGGACCCCGTGCGGGGCGTGCACGCCGGGGCTGTCGAGCTCGTGGAGCGCGCCGCCGTATCCGGCGACCCGGGCGAGGATCGCGGCGGCGTCGCGCAGCCGGACCGCCCGGCCCGAGCCGATGTTGATGACGCCCTGCGCCGCGGAGAGCGAGGCGGCGTGGACCGCGCGCGCCACGTCGCGCACGTCGACGAAGTCCCGCTGGGCGCCGAGGCCGCCCAGCTTCAGCTCGCCGTCGCCGGACTGCATGGCCCGGCGCATGGCCTCGGCGAGCCGGCCGAGCGGGGAGCCGGCGGGGGTGCCGGGACCGGCGGGCGAAAAGACCCGCAGCACGACGGCGTCCAGGCCGGAGCCGAGGACGAGTTCGGTGGCGGCGAGCTTGCTGACGCCGTAGGGGCCGCCCGGGCGCGGCACCGCGTCCTCGGCGGTGGAGGAGCCGGGCTGGCTGGGGCCGTACTCCGAGCTGCAGCCGACCTGCACCAGCCGGGCACCGCAGCCGCTGCGGCGCAGTGCCTCGCAGACGGTGGCCACGGCGACGGTGTTGTGCCGGGTGAGTTCCCGGGCGCCGCCCCGGGTGGCGCCGGCGCAGTTGACCACGACGCCGGGGTGGACGGCGTCGAGGAAGCGGGTGAGCGCTCCCGGGCTGCCGGTGGCGAGGTCGAAGCGGACGTCGGCGTCGTCACCGCGGCCGAGGGCGGTGAGCTGCACGGCCGGGTCGGCGAGCAGGCGGTCCGCCACGAAGCGGCCGATGAATCCGTTGGCTCCGATCAGCAGGACTCTCATCGCGCGACTCCTTCGGCGTCGTCCGAGGCTCCTGGACGGGTGGTCATGTGGGGTCCTCCTTCGTGCGGGTGAGGCCGTGTGCGGCTGCCGGTGGGCGCCCCGGCTGCCCGGGGGTCATCGGCGGGCCTCCGCGTGGGCGTGGGCCGAGGCTCGGGTGAGCCGGCGAGCGGCGTGGAGCAGCAGGACGCAGGCCGCCGCGCCGCAGGTGAGGGCGGGGAGGGCGGACGGCGTCCAGGCGGTGACCAGGGTCTCCACGGGGGTGGCGAGGGCGGCCAGGCCGGGCAGGCGCGCGGCGAACACGGTGGCCAGGGCGGCCGCCTGGGTGAGGGCCGTGGCGGTGAGGATCACCCGGGGGGCGTGGGTGAAGCCGTGCACGGCGAGAAGGCGGGACAGGTGGAGGAGGGCGCCCAGGGTGAGGGTGGTGCCGAGGGCCGGGGCCTCGTCGAGGAGGGCCGCGGTGAGCAGGGTGAGGGCGGCCACCGCGAGCAGATGGAGGACGACCGTGCCGAGCAGCAGCGGGCGTACCGAGGTGGCGAAGTCCTCCAGGGCCCGGCTGGCGGTGAGCCGGCGGTGGGTGCGGGTGCGGAAGAGGTGGGTCGTCCAGGCGGCGGGTGCGCAGGCCAGGGCTAGGGCCGCGAGGGTCGCCGCGGTGAGCGGCCAGTCGGCGGTGGTGGGCGGGGTGTCGGGGCCGCCGGTGAGTGCGGCGCGCAGCAGCCCTTCGCCCAGGAGGGCGTAGGCGATGAGCCAGCAGACCGGCAGGGCCGTGCCCGGGGAGCGGGGGCCGCTCAGGGGGCCCCGGCGCAGGGCTGCGCGCAGGGCGAGGAAGACGGCCAGCGTGCCCACGGCGGCGGTCAGCAGGCGCGTCTGGCCGGCGGTGAGGCGGAGGGCCGCGAGGGTGGCGAGGCAGAGCAGGCCGGGCAGGAGGGTGAGGACCGCCCAGGTGGTGCGGGGCGCCGGTGCGGGCGGTGCGGCGGGGGGCGCGTCGGTGTGGTGGTTGGCGCGGGCGTAGAGCTCCTCGGCCAGGGAGAAGACGTCCCGGTGGCGGAAGCGGGCCGCGGTGCGGTCGGTGACGCCGTGCGCCTCCAGCCCTGCCGCGATCTCCAGGGGGTCCACGGCGGTCTCGCACAGCTCGCGGTGGCGGTGCAGCAGGGCCTTCACCGGGTCGGCGCCCCGGCGGGGGGCGGGGGTGCCCGGCTCGCGGGCCGGCGCGCTGAGGTCGGTCATCGTGCTGCCTCCGTGACGGGGACCTGCTCCTGCGCGGCCCAGCTGGGCACGGGGCGGGGCGCGGGGTCGGTCCAGTGGCCGGGGACGTGGGCCTCGGCGGGGGTGGCGAAGGGCTGGGGGGCGCCGGTGTGGTCCAGCGGCAGGCGGCGGACCGGGGTGCGGGCGACGATCTCCAGATACAGGCCGTGGAAGGCGGCGATGTTCTGCTCGACGGTGAACAGCTCCAGCGCGCGGGCGCGGGCGGCGGCCCCGAGGCGCTCACGGCGCTCGGGGTCGCGCAGCAGGGAGACGCACGCCTCGGCGAGCGCCCGCGGGTTGCGCGGCGGGACGACGAGGCCGGTGCCGCCGATGACCTCGACGACCGCGCCGACGTCGGTGGAGACCGTGGCCCGGCCGCAGAACATCGCCTCGACCAGCCGCACGGGGAAGCCCTCGACCACGCTGGACAGCACGGTCACCGCACCGGCGGCGTAGGCGTCGGCCGGGGTGGGCAGCTCCGGGCCGCCGGTCTCCTCGAAGGACACCGGGTTGTCGCCCACGGCGTGCGGTCCCTCGGCCTCGTCGGGGAAGAGCTGGGCGGCCAGCATCCGGCAGTGGCCCAGGTAGGCCTCGCCCTCGGGCCCGGCGGGGCCGCCGATGATGCGCAGCCGGGTCCCGGGCTCCTGCTTGCGGATCTCCGCGAAGGCGTGCAGCAGCGACACCAGGTCTTTCGCCGGCTCGACGCGCCCGACCCAGACCAGGGTGTGCGGATCGGCGCTCTCCTGACCCTCCCCTACCTCGGTGAAGGGGGCGGCGTCCATGCCGGAGTAGACCGTGCGCAGCTTCGCCCGGTCGGCGCCGCACCGTTCCTGCCAGCGCCGGGCGTGGGTGTTGCCCGGCGTGATGAAGGCGGCCTGACGGTAGATCTCGGCGGCGAGCCTGCCGTGGAAGGCGGCGAGCAGCGAGCGGACGGCCGGTGAGGAGTCGGGCCGGGTCAGGTAGTGGGTGCGCAGCCGCACGCCGTACTCGGTCACCAGCAGCGGGACGCCGAAGAAGTGACGGGCGAGCAGGCCGGGCAGCGCGGCCGTGCCGCCGGAGGCGGCGTGGCACAGGTCGACCGCGCCGAGGCCGTCCTCCTGGTACCAGTCGAGGGTCAGGGGGCGCAGGGCGCGCTCCAGGTGCGCGGCCACGGCGAGCAGATCGGGTACGCGCGCCTCGCGCGCGGGGCGCTGGGCACCGGGCGCACGACAGGCGCGCTCCAGGGCGCGTACGGCGGTCTCGGAACGCAGGGCCGCCGCCAGTCCGCCCTCCTCGCGGGCGAGTTCGGCGAGACCGTAGAGGGCGTTGGCGAAACGGTCCGCCTGGGGCGGGACGCCGGGCGTCTCGGCGGTGGCGGGACCCGCGTCGGGACGGGCGCCGGTCGGGGCGGGGCCGGCGGCGCAGAGCGCGGCGGCCAGTTCGGCGTAGTGCTCCGTGAAGCGCCGGCGTGCGCGGCGCCCGTACACCACCCCGTCGTCCTCCGGCGTCCACAGCGGTGCCGTGCGCACGCGGCTGACCTGCGGTGGCAGCGGGACCCAGCCCTCGTCCTCCTCCGCCTGGCTGCGGCTGAACGCATAGACGTCGAACTCGTGCTGACCGAGCCCGCGCACCAGGCGGTCGCACCAGAGCCTGGCGTCACCGCTCACATACGGATAACCACCCTCCGTAAGCAGTCCGATGCGCACAAGCACCCCCGATCTCCCGTGTGGGGAGCCGCCGTTGCCCCGGCGGCTCGCAGCGGGACGAACGTATGCGGACAAGGCGTTGGAGCGATGGACGGTTGTCCGTCGCTCCACCAAAAGGGGTGAACGGCCGTAACTTTCCCGTGCGGGGCGCGTTTGGCCGCGCTACGCGCCCGTCGGCTGCCCGCCGGGGTCGCGGTGGGGTGATCGACCGTCAGTTGTTCGGGTACGCCCAGGGGTTGGGGCGGCAGCTGATGCCGTCGTGGTCCAGGAACTTGGTCTGCTGCTGCATCACCGGGGCCAGATCGCCGTCCTTGTCACAGGTGACGTGGTCGTAGCCCAGGCGGTGGCCGATCTCGTGGTTGATCAGCATCTGGCGGTAGCCCAGCAGGTCGTCGCCGTAGGTCTCGGCGCCCTGCGCCCACCGGTAGGCGTTGATCATCACGCGCTCGGTGGCGGCCGAGTCGCAGGAGACGTTGTCCTCGGTGGTGTCCAGGCCGGACTTGGCGCACCACTTGGCGGTGGTGCCCGGACTGGCCAGGGTGATCACGAAGTCGGGGCGGCCGGAGTGGATCCGCTCGAAGGTGCGTGCGCCGCCATGCGCCCAACTGCGCTGGTCGTTCAGCGTCTTGTGCACGGCCTCGGCGAACAGCTCGCCGTCCAGGCCGAGTCCCTTCTCCACGTCCACCCGGTAGGTGATCTTCTGCCCCCTGCCCGGGGCTTTGTCGACGCCGCGGATCGCCTCGAACACGCCCGAGCCGGTGAAGTCCGCGCCGAGCGGGTACCTCTTGCTCATCTTCTGCTCGTACGTCGCCGGCTTGGCGTCGGGCGCCCCGGCGGGCGCCTCGCGGCCGTCGCCGCGCGAGGCGGGGTCCCGGGCGTCGCGGGACTGCTCGGGGGCGGACTGCGCCTGCACCGCGTCACCGCTGCGGTCCTCGGCGACCTGCCCGGCGACGACGACGGCCAGCGCGGTGGTGACGGCCGCGGCCGCGATCCCGGTGAACGTACGTCCCTTGCCGCCCCGGGGCCGCGCGGGCGCACCGGTGGGCGGCGCGTCGTCGTCCGCCGCGTCCGTTTCGTGCGGGGCGTCCGGGGCCTCGGCCGCGGAGGCGGTGTCCCAGTCGGTGACCGTGGCGTAGGGGTCGGAGGCCGGGCGGGTGCGGGGCGCCGGCTTGGTGCGCGGGGTGAAGAGATCGCCGGGCTCGTCAAAGGCGTCGAGGTACTCCTGGCGGACGCCACCGGCACCGACGGTGTCATCGGCAGGTGCCTGCCGCTGCCGCGGCAGCGGCGCGGTCATCCCGGCCTGCCTGCCGTAACCGGCTGCCGCGGCCGTCCGCCCGTTCAGCTCGCCCCAGCCGCCTCCGCCTTCCCGCTGCTCCGGGTGCCCACCGCGGACCTGCGGCGTGCCGTGCGCGGGCGTGCCGTCGGGGAAGCGGGGGACGCCGTGAGCGGGGGTCCCGTCCTGGAAGCGGGGGACGCCGTGAGCGGGGGTGCCGTCGGCGAAGCGCGGAACACCATGAGCGGGAGTCCCGTCCGGGAAACGCGGAACACCGTGCGCCGGGGTCCCGTCCGGGAAACGCGGAACACCATGAGCGGGAGTCCCGTCCGGGAAACGCGGAACACCGTGCGCCGGGGTCCCGTCCGGGAAACGCGGAACACCATGGGCCGGGGTCCCGTCCGGGAAGCGCGGAACGCCCTGCGCCGGCGTCCCGTGCGGCGGAGTCCCGTAGCCGCGCGGCGCCTCGCGTCCCGGCATCGGACGCGGCGAGCCGCCGTAGGGCGGGGCACCGTACGCCGGGCCACCCTGCCCCGGAGCTCCTCGCCCCGGAGCCCCGTGCCCGGGAGCACCCTGGACCGGCGTCCCGTGAGGCGGGGTCCCGTGAGCCGGGGCGTCGTACCGGGCGCCGTCGTACGCGGCAGCCCCCTGGCCCTCGGCCGGGTACGTCCGCCCGCCGGGCCCGGATCCGGGCCCCTGTCCGGGCGGGGCCTGCTGCGGCCGGGCGGCCTGCGGGGCCCTCGTGTCCCAGCGGCCCGTGCCACGGCGCGTCTCGTCCACGCCCGTGCGGCCCTGGCGCACCGAGGTCGTCTCCGTGGTGCCGCCCTTGGGGGCGGGTCCACGACGGCTGTGGCGTCCCACGTCGCGCCTCAGCCCCTCACGTTGTCGGCGGTGGCTCCGCCGTCGGCGGTCACGTCCGCACCGGCGGACGCGTCCGCACCGGCGGACGCGTCCGGGGCGCCCTTCGCGCCCCGGACAAAGGTAGCCCCCTCGGCGGAGGATTCCTCCGCATCGGCGAGGAGTTCACGAAAGGCGGCGGCCACCGTCTCGGGGTACTCCATCATCGCCACATGGCCGGCGTCGGGCAGCGTCACCAGCCGGGAGTCCCGGAAGGCACGGGCCGCCCGCTGGGCCATGCGGAAGCCGACGAGCTTGTCCCGGCCGCCGTAGATCAGCAGGGTCGGCGCCAGCACCCGCTCGGCCTGGCGCCAGAGAGCGTGCTGGCCACCGAGGGTGTAGGCGTTGACGAGGCCGCGCGCGGAGCGGGCCATCGCGTCCCAGAAGTACGGCAGCCGCATGCGCCGCTCCATCTCGTGCACGGCGTTGCGAAACCCCTCCGGGGTCACCCGCGAGTGGTCGCCGTAGCAGAGCGCCAGCACACCGCGCACCCGCTGCTCCGCGGTCCACTCACGGGTGATGCGGGTGAACAGGGGTGCCACCCCGGGCACCGCCAGCAGTGCCGTCGGCACGGCGGTGCGCTGCACCCGCAGCTCGGGCAGGGCGGGCGACACCAGGGTGAGCGTGCGGACCAGGTCGGGGCGTACGGCGGCGACCCGGGTGACGACCGCCCCGCCCAGCGAGTTGCCGAAGAGGTGGACCGGGCCGCGCCCGGCCTCGTCCAGATAGCGAATCACCGCGCGGGCGTGCGCGGTGATCGAGTAGTTGCCGTCGTCGGGTGGCGGGGAGTCGCCGAAGCCCGGCAGGTCGACGGCCTCGTTGTCGAGGACGTCGTCGAGCAGCGGCATCAGCGCCGACCAGTTCTGCGAGGAGCCGCCCAGGCCGTGGACGTAGAGCGCGGGCGGCAGCCCCTCCCGCGCGGGCCTGCGTGCACGTAGTGTCAAGGTGACGCCGGGCAGCCGGACCGACCTGAGATGCTCGCCCTCCCCGACCCTCACGGCGGCCACCTTGGGCAGCACGTTTGCGGGCGGCACGGACGGCAGCTCGGTCGAAGACATGCGGCAATGTTACGAGACGATCACGCAGTGGTTCATGTGTTCGCCGTCACAGGCCGGCCGAAAGCGGCCGGTCACAGGGTGCGCACCGTGTCACCTCACGGTCGCTCATCGCATAACGTCCGGATCGGGTGTCTCCTAGGCTCGGACAGAGGGCACCCGGATATGGCCCCTGCATCACCAGGGACGATCAGGAAGGGAGCCCGACATGGCCGTTGACCCCACCGACCCCGAGACGCTCGAGGAAGTCGAGGACGCCCAGGAGGGCGAGGAGTACGACGTCGAGGCCCCCAGGGTCGACGCGGCCGAGCAGCAGGCGGACATCGCGCCGGAGGGCGACGACCCGCTGACGGGCGTCGATCCGGACCGCGCCAACGAGGCGGACCTGCTGGAACAGGCTCGGATCGTCTCCCTGGACGAGGACGATTACCGCTGATCAGAGCAGGGGAGGGGCCACGTGTTGCCCTCTCCTGCGCCTTTTGAAACCGTCCGTGCCGCTTTCGTCGTCGTCCGGTCCGTGAAATTTCTGCGTTCTCACCGCGCGCACCACGGTTACCGAAAAGTACGATGGCGGCGCGGCTCACACCGCATGTGGACGACAATGGGAGGCGGCGTGACAGCCATCGAGCAGACAGAGGCGGTTCGCCCGAAGGGCACCCGCCTGCCGCGCCGAGCCCGACGGAACCAGCTGCTGGGCGCCGCCCAGGAGGTGTTCGTCGCGCAGGGCTACCACGCGGCTGCGATGGACGACATCGCCGAGCGCGCCGGCGTGAGCAAGCCGGTGCTCTACCAGCACTTCCCGGGCAAGCTCGACCTCTATCTCGCACTGCTGGACCAGCACTGCGAGTCACTGATCCAGGCCGTGCGCAACGCGCTGGCGTCGACGACGGACAACAAGCAGCGCGTCCGGGCGACCATGGACGCGTACTTCGCCTATGTGGAGGACGACGGCGGGGCCTTCCGCCTGGTCTTCGAGTCGGACCTGACCAACGAGCCCGCCGTGCGCGAGCGGGTCGACAAGGTCACCAACGACTGCGCCGAGGCGATCTGCGAGGTCATCGCCGAGGACACCGGGCTGTCCCGGGACGAGTCGATGCTGCTCGCCTCGGGCCTGGGCGGTCTCGCCCAGGTGGTGGCCCGGGCCTGGCTGCACAGCGACCGCACGGTGCCGCGCGACCAGGCGGTCCAGCTGCTCACCTCGCTCGCCTGGCGGGGCATCGCCGGCTTCCCGCTGCACGGCAGCGACGCCGGTCAGCAGCAGGGCGGCGAGCAGCAGCGCTGAGCGCCGCGGGCGGGCGTCTGTTCCCGCCGGCTGTTCGCTCCTGGCGTGGCCGGGCGGACCGTGCAGGTCCCCTCACCGGGCTAATGTGTGCGGAGTACGGCGCGGTAGGTCGCGCACTTCACTGACCGTCGGAGGGACATAGCCGTGGAGGTCAAGATCGGCGTGCAGCACGCGCCGCGCGAGATCGTTCTGGAGAGCGGTCAGAGCGCCGAGGAGGTCGAGCGCGTGGTGGCCGAGGCGCTGGCCGGGAAGTCGCAGCTGCTGAGCCTCATGGACGAGCACGGCCGTAAGCTCCTCGTCCCGGCCGACCGGGTCGCGTACGTCGAGATCGGGGAGCCCGCTCCGCGCAAGGTGGGCTTCGGCGCGCTGTAGGCACAACGCGCGGGACATGGGCGAGGGCCCGGCGGTACGACACTACGACACCGCCGGGCCCTCGCTCGTCCGGGTGCGTTCACGGATGGAGCACAGGTCCCTTACAGGAGGATTGGATTCCGCAGGCCAGGGGTAAACCGGGCTACGACCGATGTGAGCAGGCCGGCCATGTGGGAGGGACCCCCGAGATGCTCTTGCAAGCGCTCAGCTCCGCGATCCTCGGCCTCGCTCTCGCGTGGGTGGCCGTCCACCGGCTGTCGCATCGGCTTCCGGCCCGTGCACTGGTGTTGTCCACGGGGGTGGCGGGTGCGTTGTTCGGTGCGTTTCTCGCGGATACGGCGCTGGAGGCGGGGGGCCTGGCGGCCAGCCTGCTGGGGGCGGTGATTGTTTGCGTGGCGTCCTTGTCGTTGCTGTTGCGGCCCGCGGGAAGACTGCGGCGTCGGTCGGCGACGGCGTGAAGGCGCGTCGCCGCCGGCGGGGTGTACGTCGGGGGCGTTGATTTTGTTGGCGCCCTGAGTTGCAGCTGCGTGCGCGGTTCCCCGCGCCCCTGGCGTTGGGGCAGTCAGGCCGCCAGGCCCAGGGCGGCCATGCGCTTGGTGTGGGCCTCGGTGATGCGGGAGAACATCTTGCCGACCTCGGCGAGGTCGAAGCCGTCCGCGACGCCGCCGACCAGCATCGTCGACAGGGCGTCCCGGTCGGCGACCACCCGCTGCGACTGGGACAGGGCCTCCCCCATCAGACGCCGCGCCCACAGCGCCAGCCGTCCGCCCACCCGCGGGTCCGCCTCGATCGCCGCGCGCACCTTCTCCACGGCGAAGCCGCCGTGCCCGGTGTCGTCCAGCACGGCCAGCACCAGGGCGCGGGTGTCGGAGTCCAGCCGGGCGGCGACCTCCCGGTAGAAGTCGCTGGCGATGGAGTCGCCTACGTAGGCCTTGACGAGCCCCTCCAGCCAGTCGGAGGGCGCGGTCTGCTTGTGGAAACCCTCGTACGCGGCGACGAACGGCTCCATCGCGATGGTCGGGTCCTCACCGATCTCGGCCAGCCGGTCGCGCAGCTGCTCGAAGTGGTGGAACTCGGCCGAGGCCATCTTCGCCAGCTCCGCCTTGTCGTCCAGCGTCGGCGCCAGCTTGGCGTCCTCCGCCAGCCGCTCGAACGCCGCCAGCTCCCCGTACGCGAGCGCGCCGAGCAGGTCCACGACGGCGGCGCGGTACTGCGGGTCGGCTGAGGCGGCGGCCCAGTCGAGGGCGGCGACACCGGTGTGTGCGTCGGTGGTCTCGGGGGCGTCCGCGGCGCGATCAGGCTTGTCAGAGCTCGTCATGAAGCGCACAATAGCCCGCCCGTCGCGTCCGGGAAGGTCCTGGTCGATCAGTGTGACGACGACTACGTGACCAAATCGGCCATCGCATGTGCGCGAATCCGGGGTATGGTGGTAATGAGCCTGCTGAGCACTTCGACGTACTCGACAGGCCGCATGTATGAGGATGCCCGGTCGGTGGCCCGATCGGCTCCGACCAGACAGCCCCCATGGACCGTACGGCACATTGCGTACGGGATCCGGAGGGGGACACCCTCAGCGGTTCGAGCGCTGGAGCGTAGGCAGTGGTCCCGTGCCTCACGGCACAGCCCGTAAGGCGCCGACGTCCCCGGCACGGTCACATCAAGACCCCCGCGCTCGCCTCGTACCGCGCACACAGAAGAGGCAGCACCCTGACTACGACGTTCCGAGAGCTCGGGATCCTCCCCGAGACCGCCGAGGCCCTGGAGGCCGTCGGCATCACCACACCCTTCCCCATCCAGGAGATGACGCTCCCCGTCGCCCTCTCGGGCACGGACGTCATCGGCCAGGCCAAGACCGGCACCGGCAAGACGCTCGGCTTCGGCCTTCCGCTCCTCGAGCGGGTCACCGTCCCGGCGGACGTGGAGGCGGGCCGCGCCAAGCCGGAGGACCTCACCGACGCCCCGCAGGCGCTGGTCGTCGTCCCCACCCGCGAGCTGTGCACCCAGGTCACCAACGACCTGCTCACCGCCGGCAAGGTGCGCAATGTGCGCGTCGTCGCGATCTACGGCGGCCGCGCCTACGAGCCCCAGGTGGAGGCGCTGAAGAAGGGCGTCGACGTGGTCGTCGGCACCCCGGGCCGCCTGCTGGACCTCGCCGGCCAGAAGAAGCTGGACCTCAGCCACGTCAAGGCCCTGGTGCTCGACGAGGCCGACGAGATGCTCGACCTGGGCTTCCTGCCCGACGTCGAGAAGATCATCAATCTGCTTCCGGCCCGGCGCCAGACCATGCTGTTCTCGGCCACCATGCCGGGCGCGGTCATCGGCCTGGCCCGCCGCTACATGTCGCAGCCCACGCACATCCGCGCCACCGCGCCGGACGACGAGGGCGCCACGGTGGCGAACATCAAGCAGTTCGTCTACCGCGCCCACTCCATGGACAAGCCGGAGATGGTCGCCCGCATCCTGCAGGCCGAGGGCCGCGGACTGGCGATGATCTTCTGCCGCACCAAGCGCACGGCCGCCGACATCGCCGAGCAGCTCCAGCGGCGTGGTTTCGCCGCCGGCGCGGTCCACGGCGACCTCGGCCAGGGCGCCCGAGAGCAGGCGCTGCGCGCCTTCCGCAACGGCAAGGTGGACGTGCTGGTCTGCACCGACGTCGCCGCCCGCGGTATCGACGTCGAGGGCGTGACGCACGTCATCAACTACCAGTCGCCCGAGGACGAGAAGACGTACCTGCACCGGGTGGGCCGCACCGGCCGCGCGGGCGCCAAGGGCACGGCGATCACGCTGGTCGACTGGGACGACATCCCGCGCTGGCAGCTGATCAACAAGGCGCTGGAGCTCGACTTCAACGACCCGCCGGAGACGTACTCCACCTCCCCGCACCTGTTCAGCGACCTCGGCATCCCCGAGGGCACCAAGGGTGTCCTGCCGCGCTCGGCGCGGACCCGTGCCGGGCTGGACGCCGAGCAGGTGGAGGATCTGGGCGAGCTGGGCGGCGGCGGGCCGCCCGGGCGCGGCGGCCGGGGCGGCCGCTCCGCCGACCGCGGCCGTGACCGTGAGCACGACCGTGAGCACGACCGCGAGCGCCCGGCGCGTACGCCGCGCCGCCGCCGTCGGCTGCGCGCCGGTACGCCGCTGGACGAGGCCGGTCAGGCGCAGCCCGCGGCGAGCGAGAACACCGGTGAGGCCGAGGACGGCACCGCTGCCAGCACCCCGCGGCGCCGTCGCCGTACGCGCGGCGGAGTCACGGCCGAGGCGGCACCGGCGGCTCAGGCCGCCGTCGCCACCGCCGAGGGCACCACGCAGGACGACGCCGCCGAGGCTCCGGCCAAGCCGCGCCGCCGCCGGACCCGCCGCTCGGCGGAGACGGTCGCGGCCGGGACGACGGCCGAGGTGACCCCGGTGGCCGAGGTGAGCACGGACACGGCGGTGGCCGAGGAGCCCGAGGCTCCCGCCGCCGAGCCGCGCCGCCGCACCCGGAAGTCCACGGCCGCGGAAACCGCGGTCGAGACGGCCGAGGGCGCCACCGAGTCGACCGAGGCAACCAAGGCCACCGAGACCGCCGAAGCCGCCGAGGCGAAGCCGCGTCGCACGCGGAAGAAGGCAGCGGCCGCGGAGGAGGCTGTGGCTGACGCCGAGGCCAAGCCGCGCCGTACCCGGAAGACGGCCACCACGGCCGCCGAGGCCGCGGCCGACACCGCGGAAGGCACCGAGGCCAAGCCCCGCCGCCGCACCCGCAAGGCCGCCGGCACCGCACCCCTGGCCGACATCCCGGCCCAGGCCACAGCGGAGGCCGAGGAGGCGGAGACCAAGCCGCGCCGCACGCGCAAGACCGCCGCCAAGGCGGAGGCCGGCGTCGACACGGCCGAGGCCACCGAGGCCAAGCCGCGCCGTACGCGCAAGAAGGCGGCGGCCGCGGAGCCCACGGAGGGCTGAACGAACGGCGACGGCCCGGTTCCCCACGCGGGGGCCGGGCCGTCGGCGTGTCCAGGGCCGCCCGTTACCCTCACTGCGTGACCAGCGACCTCCACGTCCCCAGCTACGAGACCCGCCAACTGCCCACCGCGCGCGGGCCGTTCGCCGTCGTCGACGTACCCGCGGCCCCCGGGGCCGGCGCGAAGGGCACCGCGCTGCTGCTGCCCGGGTACACCGGCAGCAAGGAGGACTTCACGCTGCTGCACGAACCCCTCGCCGCGCGCGGGTACCGCAGCGTCGCCGTGGACGGGCGCGGGCAGCACGAGTCGGACGGGCCGGACGACGAGTCCGCCTACGCGCTGGACGAGCTGGCGCGGGACGTGCTCGCACAGGTGGAGGCCCTCGGGGAACGGGTGCATCTGGTCGGGCACTCGCTCGGCGGGCTGATCGCCCGCCGCGCCGTCCTGCTGGACCCCTCCCCCTTCCGCTCCCTCACCCTGATGGCCTCGGGGCCGGCGCGCATCTCCGTCTCCCAGGAGCAGAGGGTGAAGCTGCTGCGGGACGCGCTCGCGGTGATGTCGATGGAGGAGTGCTGGGAGGCGATCCTGGCGATGGGCCCGCCGGAGGAGGTCGGTGGCCCGGCGCGCGGCATCGGCGGGCCCGAGCTGCTGCGCCGCCGCTGGCTGCGCACCCGGCCCGCGCAGCTCCTGGCCACGGGCCGGCAGTTGTGCACGGAGCCGGACCTGGTGGACCGGCTATCCGCCGTGCCGCTGCCGTTCCATGTGCTGTCCGGGTCGCGCGACGACACCTGGCCGGTGGCGGACCTGGATGCCATGGCCAAGCGGCTGAACGCGCACCGCTCGGTCATCGAGGGTGCCGAGCACTCCCCCAACGCGGACCGGCCGGAGGCGACCGCGAAGGCTCTCGCGGACTTCTGGGACCGGACCGAGCCCTCGGCCGGCAGCTGATCCGGCCAGTACTGCTAGGGTCCGTCTTCAAAGATCGCTAGATGGTGGATCATGGTGGTGTGGTACGTCGTCATGAACTCACCGACCAAGA
>NZ_BAAAGU010000058.1:0-42517 GCF_039524635.1 Streptomyces thermocarboxydovorans
CTTGGTCGGTGAGTTCATGACGACGTACCACACCACCATGATCCACCATCTAGCGATCTTTGAAGACGGACCCTAGTGGCCTACGGACAGGGCACCGCCCCGGCGGGCGGTCCCGGCCGGGGCGGTGGTGGGGGGTACGAGGAGTGGGGCAGCGGGGACTGGAGCCCTCCTCCTCGGGTCGTGCGGCGGGCCGTCAGCCCATCTCCTCCAGGGCCTTGCCCTTGGTCTCCTTGACGAACTTCAGGACGAACGGGACGGAGAGCGCGGCGAACGCCGTGTAGATGACGTAGGTGACCGACAGGTTCCAGTCGGCCAGCGACGGGAAGCTCGCGGTGATGGCCCAGTTGGCGATCCACTGCGCGGCTGCGGCGACGCCGAGCGCGGCGGCGCGGATCCGGTTGGGGAACATCTCGCCCAGCATGACCCAGACGACCACACCCCACGACAGGGCGAAGAAGAGCACGAAAACATGGGCGGCGATCAGGGCGATCCAGCCCTGGGTCTCCGGGAGCTTGCCGCCGACCAGGTCGAAGGAGAACGCCCAGGCCTCGAGGGCGAGGCCGATCACCATGCCGACGGAGCCGATGATCGCCAGCGGCCTGCGGCCGATCCGGTCCACGAAGATCATCGCGATCACGGTGCCGACGATGTTGATGATCGACGTGGTGAACGAGTAGAAGAACGAGTCCGTCGGGTCGACGCCGACCGACTGCCACAGCGTCGAGGAGTAGTAGAACGCGACGTTGATGCCGACGAACTGCTGGAAGACCGACAGGCCGATACCGACCCAGACGATCGGCTTGAAGAAGAAGCTGCCGCCGAGCAGGTCCTTGAAGCTGGACTTCTCCTCGCGGCGCATGCCGGTCTCGATCTCGGTGACGCGGGCGTCGAGGTCGATCTCGGTGCCCTCGACCTCGGCGAGGATCTCCCGGGCGCGCTCGCGCTTGCCGACGGAGATCAGGTAGCGGGGCGACTCGGGGATGGCGAAGGAGAGCAGGCCGTACAGGACGGCGGGGATCACCATGACGCCGAGCATCAGCTGCCAGGCCTCCAGGCCGAGCAGCTCACCGCGCTGGTCGCCGTCGGCGGCGTTCAGGATGCCCCAGTTGACCAGCTGGGAGACGGCGATGCCGACGACGATCGCGGCCTGCTGGAAGGAGCCGAGGCGGCCGCGGTAGGCGGGCGGGGCGACCTCGGCGATGTAGGCGGGGCCGATGACGGAGGCCATGCCGATGGCGAAGCCGCCGACCACGCGCCAGAAGGCGAGGTCGTAGAGCGTGAAGGGCAGGGCGGAGCCGACGGCGCTGACCGTGAACAGCACGGCGGCGATCTGCATGCACCGGATGCGGCCGATGCGGTCGGCTATCCGCCCGGCGGTCGCCGCGCCGACGGCGCAGCCGATCAGGGCGATGGCGATGACCTGGGCGAGGGTGCCGGAGCCGATGTCGTACCGGTCCCGGATGGCCTCGACGGCACCGTTGATCACGGAGCTGTCGTAGCCGAAGAGGAAGCCGCCCATGGCAGCCGCCGCCGCGATGAAGATGACGTGCCCGAGGTGATCGGGCTGAGCCTGGGCGGCGCCTGTCGCCCGGGTCTGCGCTGTGCTGGTCACGGGTCCACCTGACTGCCTGAATGTAAAAGCAACGTTGCAGAGACTATGCCTTCAAGTTTTGAAGTCAATACCGAGAACGCCGGCGAAATTGTGAGCAACAAGACAGGCCGCTGACAGCACACTGTCAGTCATACGTTCAAGATTTGAAGATCCGGTGCCGCTACAGCGCAATCGCCGTGCGCCGTGGGCCGTACTAGGTAGGGCCTGTCGTTTGGATCAGGCCCTAGCGCAGACGCTGGCTGATGACCTTGGAGACGCCGTCGCCCTGCATGGAGACGCCGTAGAGCGCGTTGGCGACCTCCATGGTGCGCTTCTGGTGCGTGATCACGATCAGCTGCGAGGTCTCCTGCAGCTCCTGCATGATCCGGATCAGCCGCTGGAGGTTGGTGTCGTCGAGCGCCGCCTCGACCTCGTCCATGACGTAGAACGGGCTGGGGCGCGCCTTGAAGATCGACACCAGCAGGGCGACGGCGGTCAGCGACCGCTCGCCGCCGGAGAGCAGGCTGAGCCGCTTGACCTTCTTGCCCGGCGGGCGCGCCTCGACGTCCACGCCCGTGGTGAGCATGTTGTCGGGGTCGGTCAGCACCAGGCGCCCCTCGCCGCCCGGGAAGAGCCGGGAGAAGACCCCTTCGAACTCCCGCGCGGTGTCCCGGTAGGCCTCGGTGAAGACCTGCTCGACGCGTTCGTCGACCTCCTTGACGACCTGGAGCAGGTCCGCGCGGGTCTTCTTCAGGTCCTCCAGCTGCTCGCTGAGGAACTGGTGGCGTTCCTCCAGCGCCGCGAACTCCTCCAGGGCGAGCGGGTTCACCTTGCCGAGCTGCTGGTAGGCACGCTCGGCCGCCTTCAGGCGCTTCTCCTGCTCGGCCCGGACGAAGGGGCGGGGCTGGTTGCGCGGGTGCTCCGGGTCCTCCGGCAGCTGCTCCCCCTCGGCGGGGGGCGAGGGCGGCACCAGCTGATGCGGGCCGTACTCCGCCACCAGCACGGCCGGTTCGACACCCAGTTCCTCCAGCGCCTTGGTCTCCAGCTGCTCGATCCGCAGCCGCTTCTCGGCGCCGAGTACCTCCCCGCGGTGAACCGAATCCGTCAACTTGTCGAGTTCCGCCTTGAGATCGCGGCCCTCGGTCCGGGCGCGGGCGAGTTCCTGCTCGCGCTGGGCCTTCGCGGCCTCGGCCGCGGCCCGCTCCTCCTCGGCACGGGCGAGGGAGACCTCCACGTGCGCCAGAAGCTGCCGGGCGCCGGAGGCGACCGCCTCGGCCACCGCGGCCTCATGGCGCAGCCGGGCCCGGCGCTGCTCGGCCCGGGCGCGCGCCTCGCGCTCCGCGCGGGCGGCCCGGTCGAGGGAGTCGGCGCGCCCGGCGAGCGCCTTGACCCGCTCCTCGTGGGTGCGCAGCTGGAGGCGGGCCTCCATCTCGGTCTGCCGGGCGTTGGCCCCGTCCGCCGCGAGCCGGTCGCGCCGGGAGGTGTCGGGCTCCTCCTCGATCGGCATCTCCTCGGCGACGGCGAGGCGTTCGGCGAGCTCCTCGACCTCGGCCAGGGCCTTGTCCAGGGCCTCCTGGGCGCGGGCGGCCGCGGCGGCGGAGCGTTCCGCCTCGCCCGCGGCGCCGCGGGCCTGGCCGGCGAGCCGGCCGAGCTGCTGCGCCACGGCCGACTTCTCCCGGTCGGCGGCGCGGCGGCGTTCGCCGAGCTCCTCGACCAGGGCGGCCGCCTCGGCCCGCCGCTCGGCCGCCGCCTGCTGCTCCCGCGCGAGCTCCTCGCACCGCACGGCCAGCTCCTCCAGCTCGGCGGCGGCCTCGTCCACGGAGGCCTGCACCTCCAGCAGGCTGGGGGCGCCGGCGGAGCCGCCCTGGGCGAAGTGGGCGCCCAGCAGGTCGCCCTCGGCGGTGACGGCGGTGAGGTGCGGGTGGCGGTAGACCAGGTCCTCGGCGTCCTCGAGGGTGCCGACCACGACGATGTCCCGCAGCAGGCGGTGGACGGCGGGCATCAGGTCGGCGGGGCCGCTGACCAGGCGCGCGGCCGGCCGGGCGGTGGCGGGGAGTTCCTCGGGGGCGGTCGCGCCGTTATCCGCTCCCGCCGGGTACGTCTCCGAGGGCTCCTTCGCGACGAGCAGGGCCGCGCGGCCGCCGTCCTGCTTGCGCAGCAGGCGGATGGCGTCGGCCGCCGCCGACGGCGAGGTGACCGCCAGGGCGTCCGCCGCCGCGCCGAAGGCGGCGGCCAGCGGGACCTCGTAGCCCGGTGTGACGGTCAGCAGTTCCGCGGCGGGGCCCAGCAGCCCGGTGAGGCGGTCCTTCGCCTGCAGCAGCGCCCCGGTGCCGTCCTTGCGGCGCAGGCCCATGGCCAGCGCCTCGTGGCGGGCCTGGGTGGCGGCGCGCCGGCGTTCGGCGTCGCCGAGCGCCTCCCGGGCCGCGGTCAGGGCCGTCTCGGCCTCGGCGAGGCGCTGCTTGGCCGCCTCGTGCTGCTCGGCGAGTTCCGCGTCGCCGGCGTCGAGGCCGTCGACCTCGGCCTTGAGCGCCTCGTACTCCTCCTGGGCGGCGACGGCCCGCTCCTGGGCCTCGTCGCGGGCGGCGGCCAGGCGTTCGATCTCGGCCTGGGCGGCCGCGGCGCGGGAACGGGCGGCGCCGACCTGGCCCTTGAGCCGGGCGAGGCCCTCGCGGCGGTCGGCGATGGCCCGGGCGGCGTCCTTCAGGCGCCGCTCCTCCTGGGCGAGCTCGCGCTCCAGTTCGGCGCGGTGGGCGACCGTGTCCTCCAGGGCGCGTTCGGCCGCCTCGAGGGCCGCCTCCAGCTCGGCCTCCTGCTCGCGGATGCGGGCGGCCTCGCGCTCCAGCTCCTCGGGGTCACGGCCGCGCCGCTCCTCGGGGGGTGCGGAGGTGGCGCTCTTGACCCGGGCGTCGGCCAGCGAGATCGTGCCGCGCACGCGTTCGGCGAGCCGGGACAGCTCGTACCAGGTCTGCTGGGCGTTCTGCAGGCGCGGGGTGAGGCGGCGCACCTCGTCCTCCAGCAGGGCCTCGCGCCGCAGCGCCTTCTTCAGCTCCTGCTCGGTGGCTTCCTTGCGCTCCTTCAGGGCCGCCTCGTCGGCGATCTCCGCCTTGAGCGCCTCGCGCAGCCGTACCAGGTCGTCGGCGAGCAGGCGGAGGCGGGCGTCGCGCAGGTCGGCCTGGATGACGGCGGCCTTGCGGGCGACGGCGGCCTGGCGGCCCAGCGGCTTGAGCTGGCGGCGCAGCTCGTCGGTGAGGTCCTGGACGCGCGCCAGGTTGGCCTGCATCGCGTCCAGCTTGCGCAGCGCCTTCTCCTTGCGCTTGCGGTGCTTGAGGACGCCGGCCGCCTCCTCGATGAAGGCGCGGCGGCCCATCGGGTCGGCGTGCAGGACGGAGTCGAGCTGGCCCTGGCCGACGATGACGTGCATCTCGCGGCCGATGCCGGAGTCGGAGAGCAGTTCCTGGATGTCCAGCAGCCGGCAGGTGTCGCCGTTGATCTGGTACTCGCTGCCGCCGTTGCGGAACATGATCCGCGTGATGGTGACCTCGGAGTAGTCGATGGGCAGCGCGCCGTCGGAGTTGTCGATGGTGAGGGACACCTCGGCCCGGCCCAGCGGGGGGCGGCCGGTGGTGCCGGCGAAGATGACGTCCTCCATCTTGCCGCCGCGCAGCGACTTGGCACCCTGCTCGCCCATGACCCAGCTGAGCGCGTCCACGACGTTGGACTTGCCCGAGCCGTTCGGTCCGACGACACACGTGATGCCCGGCTCGAACCGGAGCGTGGTCGCCGAGGCGAACGACTTGAAGCCGCGGAGGGTCAGGGCCTTGAGGTGCACGCCGCCGGACTCTACCCGGCGGCGAAGTCTCACTCCATGAACGCGCGGTTTCACCGGTGAACGTCCAGGGCAGACCAGACGTTGAAGAGGGTGAAAGGATGCGCGGGACAACCAGGTCGTCCGGTGCGGGCAGCCCGGGGGCTACGCGGGGGCTACCGAGGGCTCGGGAGGCAAGAAAGAAGGGACGCCGGGGCGTCCCTTGCACTTCTGAACAGCGTGGCGGTTGTGACGGGCGACCCGATCACTGTGCCGATGTGAAGCGGTACGGTGATCAGGTGAGCGCAGGCTCCGCCTGGTTCGCGTCAACGCTCTCCACGATCCTGTCGTGAGAAGCGGCAGCCGTCAGTGCGTCGTTCTGGGCCTGGATACGTACGAGCTCGGATTCCAGGTCCTGGACGCGCTGCTGGAGCCGTCGCATCTCGGCGAGGAGTCGAGGGTCGGAGCCGCCGACGTAACCGAGAAGCGCCTTTGCCATGATGGATGGTCCTCCACAATGAGTGACCGACCGATGCGGTGTGGGTCGTGAGGGATTCGCACCCGCGGTTGCTTGACAGGCCTGGAGTTGTGCTGCCGTTCAGCCATGCCAAACAGCTAAGGTGCGCGGGGCTTTCAGCGTCTCACCAAAAAGTTTGACGGTCAACACGATCACGCCCCGTATGGGCGGACAACCGGGTGCGCACGGCCGTGATCGGCGGCGCCGCGACTCCTGCGGGTCCTCGGGGCGTGGCGATCATCTTGGCGGCCGGAGCCGCCCGGGGCAAGCCCTCCTCGGCGGTCACCAGGACTTTTCCGCGGCGCGGAGCCGGCGTGAAGGTCCCCGCGACCCTCGCCGGCCCCCCTTCGGCCCCCTGGGATCAGCGGATGGCGAAGCCGTCGTAGCCGCCGCGAGGTGTGTCCCAGATCTCTGTGACTCCCTCCACGCGCCCGGGCGTGTCGCCGGTCTGGAGCCAGGCGAGGAGGCGCTCACAGCGGTCACGGGAGCCCTCGGCGACCACTTGGACGCGCCCGTCCCCCAGGTTGCGGGCGAAACCCCTCAGGGCGCCGATCTCCAGCGCCTTGGCGCGCGTGAACCAGCGGAAACCCACTCCTTGGACGTGGCCGCGCACCCAGGCGACCAGTCGCACATCCTCGCTCATGTCTGCAACCTAACCGGACAATGTCACACCGGGCACTCCGTCCCCTCGCGCCATGCGGTACCGTCCCGACCCAATGAATCTCATATGAAACTCACTCGATCGTGTGAGTTCTGTGTCGATCGCGAGGACGAGCGACCACAAGGACGAGGAAGGCCAGAACATGGGACGCCACCGACGCTCCGACGCCGGCCGCGCCGCCAGGGGCCGCGCCACGGGGGTCACTCATCACGACGGCATGCCGGACGGCGGCTACGACCCGCTGACCGCCCTGCCGGACGAGTCGGCGCCCACGATGGGCATCGCGCCGTACCTGAACCCGGAGGCGTACGCCGAGACGTACGCGAAGAGCGACGCCTATCTCTTCGCCACGGACGACGGATCCCAGGGCCCCGGGGGCGAAGCCGCCACGGCCGTCCTGACCGGCGAGGACTTCCCGCCCGACTTCGCCCCTCACACCGGCCTCACGCAGGGCGCCTTCACGGGCGACGCCCCCGCGGCGGACGGATTCGGCAGCGCCGGCCCCGCGGGGCACGGCTTCCCCGCGGCCGACGGCTACCCGGACGCCGGCCTCGGCACCGGCGCCGGCACCGGCACCGGCCTGCCGACGGACGGCTACACGGGGGACGCCTACCCGTGGGCCGGCCTCGCGGCCTCCGGCAATCTTCCCGGGCACGGCTTCTCCGGAGACACCTACGCGTACGGCCAGTCCGCCGCCACCGAGGTGCTGGATCTCGGCAGCCTCGACGACGGGGGCTGGGCCAGCAGCATCTCGGCCACGGGCCTGCCGGACACCGGCCGCTCCCGGACCGGCTACTCCAAGAGCAGCTTCACCAACCGGGACTTCACCGGCGGTGCCTTCCGCAGCACGCCCCTGAGAGACGAGGGCTACTCGCCCGACGGCGGCACCTCGCGCGGCAGCGCCCACCGGCGCCGCAAGAAGAAGTCCCCGGCGCCCGTCCGCAGCGGTCTGCTCGGCGTCTCCGCCGCCGTCGCGTTCGGCACGGTGGCGGTCGCCACGGGCGCCGTGCCGGGGCTGGAGAACTACAAGCTCGGCGGCGACAGCGCGCCCAGCGACAGCGTCCAGGCGGGCGACGCGCCCACCAACACCCCCAGCGAGCAGGGCGGTGCGTCCGGCGGCAGTCTGGAGACCCCGGGCCGCGCGGCGGGCAGCCAGGCCGGCCGCGACGGGCAGCGCTCCACTTCCCCGACGCCGGCCCCGTCCACCTCCGAGACGGCGCCGCCCGAGGCGCCGGAGAAGGAGGACCGCGCCGAGACGCCGGAGGAGAAGCCGGAGACGGAGGAGGCGGCCGGCGAGACGGCGGCCCCCGACAAGCCGGGCAACTCCGAGCGCGGGGCGCAGAAGGGCGCCGCCTCGGCGTCGGAGAACGCGGCCGCCGCGCAGGTCCTCGCACTGGTCAACCAGGAGCGGGTCAAGGCGGGCTGCCGCCCGGTCACCCCGAGCAAGGAGCTGGCGGGCCTCGCCGCCGCGTTCAGCGAGGACATGGCCAAGCGGGGCTTCTTCGACCACACCGACCCCGACGGCGCCACCCCGTGGGACCGCGCGGAGCGGGCCGGCATAACCGACCTGGGCGGCGAGAACATAGCCCGCGGCCAGGCCGACGCCGCCTCCGTGATGCAGGCCTGGATGGACAGCCCCGGCCACCGGGCGAACATCCTCAACTGCGACTTCAAGACCCTCGGCGTCGGCGTCCACTTCGGCCCGGGCGGGCCTTGGTGGACCCAGAACTTCGGCTACTGAGCCGTTCGAGGCCCAGGGGTTCCGGGGGTCGAGGACCTGACACCGGACCCCTGGGCCGTCTCCGGGCCGTCCTCCGCAGGCCGCGGGTGCCTTCGGCGGGCGCAGGAGGGCGCACAGGCGCCGTCTGAGGCCCGCGCGGCCCGCTGAGTGAGGCCCCAGGTGCCGTACGTGGGCTGTCAGGGCCGTCGCAGGGTGCTCGACGACGGCCCTCGGAACGCGCTCGGCGGCGACCAGCGCCCGCGCCCACGGATCAGCGAGCCGTCACTCCGCGCACCGGGCGCGGGGGGCGCTGGCATTTGGGGCAGTAGTAGCTGGAGCGGTTCATCCAGGGGCGGCGGCGGATGGGGGTGCCGCAGCGGCGGCAGGGGAGGTTCTCGCGTCCGTAGGCGTCCAGGGAGCGGTCGAAGTAGCCGGACTCGCCGTTGACGTTGACGTAGAGGCTGTCGAAGCTGGTGCCGCCGACGGACAGGGCGGCGTTCATGACATCCCGGACGTGGCCCAGCAGGAGCAGGGTGCGCGGGCGGGTGAAGCCGGTCGTGGGGCGGTCGTAGTGGATGCGGGCGCGCCACAGCGCCTCGTCGGCGTAGATGTTGCCGACACCGCTGATCAGGGACTGGTCGAGCAGGGCCCGTTTGATGGTGGTGCGCTTGCGGCGCAGGGCCTGGTGGAAGGCCTCCTCGTCGAAGAGCGGGTCGAGCGGGTCGCGGGCGATGTGCGCGATGACGCCGGGCAGGCCCTCGGGCGTGGTGTCGTGCAGCGACAGGCCGCCGAAGGTGCGCTGGTCGACGAAGCGCAGCTCGGTGTCCCGGGCGTCGGTGAAGCGGATGCGGATGCGCAGGTGCTTCTCGTCCGGCGCGGAGTGCGGCTGGACCAGCAGCTGTCCGCTCATGCCCAGGTGGGCCAGGATCGCCTGGCCGGTGTCCTCCAGGGGCAGCCACAGGTACTTGCCGCGGCGGCTGGGGGTGCCGACGCGGTGGCCCTTGAGGCGGTGCGCGAAGTCGTCGGCACCGGCGAGGTGGCGGCGCACGGCGCGCGGATGGAGCACCTCGGCGTCGGCGACGGTCCGGTGGGCGACCCAGCGTTCGAGTCCGCGCCGTACGACCTCGACCTCGGGCAGCTCGGGCATGGTGTCGTCCCCTCCGGTGGTGTCCGGCCCCGCGTGCGGGCCGGTGTACGCCCCGAGCGCCCGCCCCGGTCGTGGGGGCGGGCGCTCGGGTGTGACAGCTCGGTCGGCTCGGGCGTGCGGTGTGCTGCCCGTCAGGCGGAGGCCGACGGCGCGTCGGCGTTCTGCTGCTGCCCGGCGGCCTTGGCCTCGGCGGCCTTGACGGCCTCCTCGGCCTCCGCCGCCGCCTTGGCGCGCTCGTCCGCTGCGGCCCGGATGGACCGCCAGGCGGACTCGGCGGCCTGCTGCTCCGCCTCCTTCTTGCTGCGGCCGGTGCCGGTGCCGTACGAGACGCCTCCGACGCGGGCGGCAGCAGTGAAGGTCTTCTCGTGGTCGGGGCCGGTCTCCGTGACCAGGTACTCGGGGACGCCGAGTCCCTCGGTCGCGGTGAGCTCCTGGAGTGACGTCTTCCAGTCCAGGCCGGCGCCGAGGTTGGAGGACTTCTCGATCAGCGGGTCGAACAGGCGGTGCACCAGCTCCGCCGCCGCGTCGAGCCCCTTGTCGAGGTAGACCGCGCCGATCACCGCTTCGAGCGTGTCGGCGAGGATGGAGGCCTTGTCCCGGCCGCCCGTGCCTTCTTCACCGCGGCCCAGCCGGATGAAGGAACCCAGGTCGAGGCTGCGCCCCACGTCCGCCAGCGCACGCGAGTTGACCACCGCGGCCCGCAGCTTGGCCAGCTGGCCCTCGGGCAGGTCCGGGTGGGCGCGGTACAGCGTGTCCGTGACCACGAGACCGAGCACGGAGTCCCCGAGGAACTCCAGCCGCTCGTTGGTCGGCAGACCGCCGTTCTCGTACGCGTAGGAACGATGGGTCAGCGCACGTACCAGAAGGGCGGACTCGACCTGGTAGCCGAGCCGCCCTTCCAGAAGCGTGTGGGACGAGGCCTGGTTGTCCGCTGAGTTCTTCTTCGGCGTGGACACAGTGCCTCTCACCAGCCGCTCAGACCTCGAGGACCTGGCGCTTGTTGTAGGTGCCGCAAGACGGGCACGCGATGTGCTGCTGCTTGGGCTCGTGGCAGCGCTCGCACGCAACCAGGGTGGGGACCGCAGCCTTCCACTGCGACCGGCGGTGGCGCGTGTTGCTGCGCGACATCTTCCGCTTCGGAACAGCCACGGCTACTTCTCCTGCTTCTCGTCGACGCCCGGTTCGGCGCCGCTCATCTCGTCCTTCTCGCCGGCCTTCATGGTGTCGGCGAGTCCCTGCAATGCCGCCCAACGGATGTCGACGGCGTCGTGGTGGTGGTCCGGGTCGTCGTTCAGGTTGACTCCGCACTCGGAGCACAGACCTGCACAGTCCTCCCGGCACACCGGCTGCACCGGCAGTGCGAGCACCACCGCATCGCGCAGCACGGTCTCGAGGTCGATCAGACCGTCCTCGACAAAGAGCCTGTCCTCGTCGTCCTCGGCGTCGTCGGCCGGTTCCGTGATCACACGGCCCCGGTCGTCGGCGTCAGGGTACGAGAACATCTCCTGGAAGTCCGCGTCGGGCCGCAGCTCGACGGGCTCCAGACACCTTACGCACTCCCCCTCGGCCTTCGCACGGGCGGTGCCGGTGACGAGCACACCTTCCATGACGGACTCGAGGCGGAGCTCCAGCTCCACCGGGGCGCCTTCCGGCACTCCGATGACTCCCTTGATACCGAAGTCCTTGGGAGCGTCGACCGTGCGGGTCAGGCGCTGCAGCGCACCAGGCCGCCGCCCCAGCTCGTGAGTGTCGAGCACGAGAGGGTTGCGGTGGTCGAGGCGGGCGTTCAGGGCCATTCCTGCTTTCGGTCTTCGAGCTGAGGGGGGTGCTGCCGCGCGGAGTTCCGGGGCAGCAGTGATCACGGGCGTACGCGCGACCGAAGAGCCAGGATACTGGACCTTCCGCTCTCGGCCCAATCGGCCCTCACCGGGGCCCGCGGTCGGCCCCGGCTCCGGCTCCGGCTCCGTCCGAGCGGCTGCTAAAGGCCCCGCTCGCGCTCGTAGGCCCGCAGCTGCTCGGGGGTGATCATGCTGGTGTCGAAGAGGCTGGTCTCGTCGAGGGTGTAGCCCTGCTGCGGGCCGTGCCCGGTCTGCTGGGCGTGGTGCTGGCCGGCCGTCTGGTTCGGGTCGTACGCCTGCTGCTGCCCGGCGTCGTAGCCCTGGTAGGCGTACGGGTCGGCCTGCTGGTAGCCGTAGGCGTCCTGGCCGCCGTAGGGCTGCTGCGGGTAGCCGGCGTAGGGGTCCGCCTGCTGCTGGTAGCCGTAGGCCGGATCGGGCTGCTGCTGGGGCCCCGGCTGGGCGTAGTCCTGGCGCTGCTGCGGGACGGGCTGGGCGGGCGGGCTCTGCTGCCCGGCCACGGAGGCCAGGTCGGCGAGGTAGTCGGCGTCGCTGGAGTGCTGGACGCTCGTGGAGTCGCCGGCGAGGGCGCCCAGGTCGTCGGTGGCGATCCTGCCGTGCAGCTTCTGACGGCCGCGGCCCACCGCCTCCAGGGTCTTGGCCAGGACCGCCTCGAAGGCGCCCAGCTTGGCGTCCACGTACTCGTCGGCGGTGCGGCGCAGGGTCTCCGGGTCGTGGCTGCGCTCGGGAGCGTCCTCGTCCTCGTAGCCCTGCTCGTCGAGGCCGGGGCCGGTGCCCAGCAGCTTCTCGCGGCCGCGGCCGACCGAGCCGATGGTCTTGGTGAGGACGACCTCGAAGTTGGCGAGCTTGGAGTCGACGTAGTCGTCGGCCTCGGCGCGGATCTCCTCGGCCTCCTTGCGGGCCTCGGCGAGGATCCGGTCGGCCTCGGCCTGCGAGCGGCGGGCGATCTCGGTCTCGGAGATCAGCTTGCTGCGCTCGGCGTGCGCGGACTGGATGATCCGCTCGGCCTCCTGGCGGGCCTGCTCGACCATCTGCTCCCGGTCGCCGATGACCTCCCGCGCCTGGGCGAGGGAGTCGGGCAGGGCCGCGCGCACCTCCTCCAGCATCGAGAGCAGTTCGGCGCGGTTGACCACGCACGAGGCCGACATGGGCATCGACCGGGCCCCGGAGACCGCGGCGACGATCTCGTCGAGCTTCTTCTGCACGTCCACCTGTGCTCGCCACTCTCTACAGCTGTGTTGGAGACGGACGGGACGAACTGTAGCCCCGGGCGGGCCGGTCAGTCCTTGCGCAGGCGCCGGGTGAGTGCGTCATGGACGGCCGGCGGCACCAGGTGCGAGACGTCGCCGCCCCAGGCCGCGACCTCCTTGACCAGGGAGGAGGACAGGAAGCTGTAGGTGGGGTTGGTGGGGACGAAGAGGGTCTCGACGCCGGTGAGGCCGTTGTTCATCTGGGCCATCTGCAGCTCGTAGTCGAAGTCGCTGACGGCGCGCAGGCCCTTGACGATGGCGGGGATGTCCCGCTCCTTGCAGAAGTCGACGAGCAGGCCGTGGAACGCCTCGACGCGGACGTTGGCGTACTCGGAGGTGACCTGGCGGATGAGATCGATGCGCTCGTCGATCTCGAACAGGCCCCTCTTCGACTTGTTGATCATCACCGCGACGTAGACCTCGTCGTACAGCCTGGAAGCGCGGGAGATGATGTCGAGGTGTCCGTTGGTGATCGGGTCGAACGACCCGGGACATACGGCGCGGCGCACTTGTTTCCCCTCGCTCTCCGGTCCGGTCATCGTGCGTCTTCGCACGTAGAGGCGGCGCGACCGTACCAAAACGTTCCCTCGCCGTAGCGGCGGGACCGGATGGCGTCGAAGCCTGGCGGCCAGGCGAATTCTCCGCCTCTGGTGCTGCGCTCCACGGTGACGAGCGCTTGCTTGTCGAGCCAGCCCTCCGAGCGGAGTGTGAGCAGAATCTCGCGAAGATCGTCGTCCGTGACCGCGTACGGGGGGTCGAGGAAGACGACGTCGTACGGCCGGGCGGGGGGCGTTCGGATGATCTGCTCGGCCTTGCCGTGGCGCACCTCGGCGCCGGGCAGGCCGAGGCTCTTCACGTTCTCGCGGACGACGCGGGCGGCTCGCGCGTCGGCCTCGACGAGCAGCACGTGACCGGCGCCCCGGGAGAGCGCCTCGAGGCCCACGGCTCCGGAGCCGGCGTACAGGTCGAGGACGCGCTCGCCGTCCAGGGGGCCGCCCAGGAGGGACTGCCAGGTGGAGAAGAGACCTTCGCGCGCTCGGTCGGAGGTGGGGCGGGTGCCGGTGCCCGGGGGCACGGCGATTCGACGTCCGCCGGCGGTGCCGGCGATCACGCGGGTCATCTCTGGTCCTCGGATCGGGGGGTGGTCACACGTCCAGTCTGGCAGTTCAGCCCTTCTCCAAGTACTGCTCCCGCTCCTCGTCGAGGAGGGCCTGAAGGGCCGTGCGCAGGGCGGGCAGCCGCTCCAGCTCCGGGTCCGCGGCGACGATCCGGGTGGCCTCCTGCCGGGCCTCGGCGATGATCTCCTCGTCCTCGATGACGGCGAGCATGCGCAGGCTGGAGCGGGTGCCGGACTGGGCCTGGCCGAGGACGTCGCCCTCGCGGCGCTGCTCGAGGTCGATGCGGGAGAGCTCGAATCCGTCGAGCGTGGAGGCGACGGCGTTCAGGCGCTGCCGGGCGGCGCTCGCCTCGGGCATCTCGGTGACCAGCAGACACAGGCCGGGGGCGGAACCGCGGCCGACCCGGCCGCGCAGCTGGTGCAGCTGGGAGACGCCGAAGCGGTCCGCGTCCATGATCACCATGACGGTGGCGTTGGGGACGTTGACGCCGACCTCGATGACGGTGGTGGCGACCAGGACGTCGGTCTCGCCGGCGGCGAAGCGGCGCATCACGGCGTCCTTGTGCTCGGGCGGCATGCGGCCGTGCAGCACCTCGACCCGGAGCCCGCCGAGCGGGCCCTTGGCGAGCTGCTCCGCGACGTCCAGGACGGCGAGCGGCGGACGCTTCTCCGCCTCGTCCTCGGGGGACTTCTTCGCCTTGGGATCGTCGGCTTCGTCGCCGATGCGCGGGCAGACCACGTACGCCTGGTGGCCGCCCGCCACCTCCTCTCGGACGCGCTCCCAGGCGCGGGCCAGGAAGTGGGGCTTGTCGGCGGCCGGGACGACATGGCTGGCGATGGGTGAGCGGCCGGCCGGGAGCTGGTCGAGGACGGAGGTCTCCAGGTCGCCGAAGACGGTCATGGCGACGGTGCGCGGGATGGGGGTGGCCGTCATCACCAGCAGGTGGGGCGGCTGTTTGCCCTTGCCGCGCAGCGCGTCGCGCTGCTCCACACCGAAGCGGTGCTGTTCGTCCACGACGACCAGGCCCAGGTCGTGGAACTGGACCTTGTCCTCGATCAGGGCGTGGGTGCCGATGACGATGCCCGCCTCACCGGTGGCCAGGTCGAGCAGGGCCTGGCGGCGGGCGGCGGCGCCCATGGAGCCGGTGAGCAGCACCACCTTGGTGGCGTTCTCCGCGCCGCCGAGCATGCCGCCCTCGGCCAGCTCGCCCATCATCTCGGTGATGGAGCGGTGGTGCTGCTGGGCGAGCACCTCGGTGGGCGCGAGCATCGCCGCCTGTCCCCCGGCGTCCACCACGGCGAGCATGGCGCGCAGGGCGACCAGGGTCTTGCCGCTGCCGACCTCGCCCTGGAGCAGCCGGTGCATCGAGTGCTCGGTCGCCAGGTCGGCGAAGATCTCCTCGCAGACCTTCCGCTGGCCCTCGGTGAGGGTGAAGGGCAGCCGCCGGTCGAAGGCGGCGAGCAGGCCGTCGGGGGCGGGTCTGCGGGCGACGGCGGGGAGTTGGGCGTCGGCGTGGCGGCGGCGGGCCAGGGCGACCTGGAGGACGAAGGCCTCGTCCCACTTCAGGCGGGCGCGGGCCTGCTCGATGTCCGCCTTGGTGTGCGGGCGGTGGATCTTCAGCAGTGCCTCGGGCAGCGGCAGCAGTCCGCGCGCCTCGCGCAGGGACGCGGGGAGCGGGTCGGCGGCCTCCTGGGCGCTGGGCAGGACCGTCTGGAGCGCCTTGCCGATCTTCCAGGACTCGAGTTTGGCCGTGGCGGGGTAGATCGGGATGAGGGCGCCGGCCCAGTTCTCCACCGTCTCCTCGCTGTCGCTGCGCAGCAACTCGTAGGCGGGGTGGGCCAGTTGCAGGCGGCGGTTGAAGACGGAGACCTTGCCGGCGAACATCGCGCGGGTGCCCGGCAGGAGTTCCTTGTGGGGCTTGTGGACGCCCTTGCCGAAGAAGACCAGCTGGAGGCGGCCGCTGCCGTCGGTGATGGTGACCTCCAGGCGCTGGCCGCGGCCGCCCGGGGCCTTGGCGGAGGCGAAGGAGTGCAGGCGGGCGTCGGCGACCTGGGCGACCACCGTGACGTGCTCGTCCATGGGGAGGTCGGCGAGGTGGGTGAGCTGCCCGCGCTCCTCGTATCTGCGCGGGTAGTGGTGGAGCAGGTCGCCGACGGTGTGCAGGCCGAGGTGCTCGGCCATCACCTTCGCGGTGGCGGGGCCGAGCACCTTCTTCAGTGGTTCTTCCAGTGCGGGCACGAGATCCATTGCACACCACGGCACTGACAATGCGGGAACATCCGGGGCCGCCGGATTTCCGGGGCGCCGCGACCGCCGGTTCCGGTGCCCGGGGAGCCGGGCTCGCCGCAGGCCGGGGCCGACCCGGGTGCGCCCGGCTCGCCGCAGGCCGCGACCGCCGGTTTCCGGTGACCGCGGCGTCCGGTCGGTGCAGCCCGCGACCTCCGCTTTCCCGCGCCGCCCTCCCCCGTTTCCGTAAGGTCTGGGGAAAGCGCTGGTCAGGGCCCCTGGACGGGCTCTAGGATGGCGCGCTCCGGCCACCCTTCTCCGCGGTCACCGCCTCACCGGGGCCGCCCGACCCCGCGCCGCAGCGAGCCCCCGCCGGCGCCGTGACGATGGATTCCCAGATCTCACAGGCTTCCCAGGCAGCACAGACACCCCAACCGTCCCAGTCACCCCACACCTTCCAGGTCGACCTGCGCGGCCTGGTGGATCTGCTGTCCCATCACCTCTACTCCAGCCCCAAGGTCTATCTGCGCGAGCTGCTGCAGAACGCCGTGGACGCCATCACGGCCCGGCGCGCCGAGCAGCCCGACTCCCCCGCCCGGGTGCGGCTGTACGCCGAGGGCGGGGCGCTGCGCGTGGAGGACACGGGCGTGGGGCTCACCGAGTCGGACGTGCACAGCCTGCTCGCCACCATCGGGCGCAGCTCCAAGCGCGCCGAGGGGCTCCAGGAGGCCCGCTCGGACTTCCTCGGGCAGTTCGGCATCGGTCTGCTGGCGTGCTTCGTGGTGGCCGAGCGGATCCGGGTGGTCAGCCGCAGCGCCCGCACGCCGGATGCGCGTCCGGTCGAGTGGACGGCCCGGGACGACGGCTCGTACACCGTGCGCACGCTGCCCGGCGACGCCCGGCCCGAACCGGGCACCACCGTGCATCTGACGGCGCGGGCGGGAGCCGCCGAGTGGCTGGCCGAGGAGCGGGTGCTGTCGCTGGCGCGGGACTTCGGCTCGCTGCTGCCGTACGACGTGCGGGTGGGCGAGGAGGCGGTCACCGGCCTTCCGGCGCCCTGGGACCGGACGTATCCGAGCCCCGCCGCCCGCCGGGTGGCGCTGGCCCGGCACTGCCACGAGCTGTTCGGCTTCACCCCGCTGGACACCATCGACCTGAACGTGCCGCTGGCCGGGATCCGCGGGGTGGCGTATGTGCTGCCGTCGGCGGTCAGTCCGGCGCAGCGGGCCGGGCACCGGGTGCATCTGAAGGGCATGCTGCTCACCGAGCGGGCCGAACAGCTGCTGCCCGACTGGGCGTTCTTCGTGCGCTGCGTGCTGGACACGGACAGCCTGCGCCCCACCGCCTCCCGCGAGGCGCTGTACGAGGACGAGACCCTGGCCGGGGTGCGCGAGGCGCTGGGCGAGCGGATCCGGGCCTGGCTGACCGGGCTGGCCGCCGGCGATCCGGAGCGGCTCGCGGCGTTCCTGTCGGTGCACCACCTGGGCGTGAAGTCGCTGGCCCGGCACGACGCGGAGATGCTGCGCACCATGCTGCCGTGGCTGCCGTTCGAGACGACCGACGGGCGGCTGTCCCTGGAGGAGTTCGCGCAGCGGCACCCGGTGGTGCACTTCACGCGGACGGTCGAGGAGTACCGGCAGGTCGCGCCGATCGCCTCGGCACAGGGCATCGGCGTGATCAACGGCGGCTACACCTACGACTCCGAACTGGTCGAGGCGCTGCCCTCGGTGCGGCCGGGCACGGCGGTCGCCGAGCTGGACGCGGACACCGTGACCGCGCATCTGGACGCGGTCGACCCGGCCGAGGAGCTGGCCCTGTCGGACTTCCTGGCGGCGGCCCGGGCCAGGCTCGATCCACTGGGCTGCGACGTGGTGCTGCGCGCCTTCCACCCGCTGTCGGTTCCCGCGCTGCACCTGGACGACCGGGAGGCGCGGCACGAGCAGGCCCGGGCCGAGGCGGAGGAGCAGGCCGACGACCTGTGGGCGGGCATCCTCGGCTCGCTGCGGGGCAGCGCGCCGCGCGCCCGGCTGGTGCTCAACCATCTCAACCCGCTGGTGCGGCGGATCAGTTCGCTCGGCGAGCCGGAGCTGATCGGCACGGCCACGGAGTCGCTGTACGGGCAGGCGCTGCTGATGGCCCAGCGACCGCTGCGGCCCGCCGACTCGGCGCTGCTGAACCGGGCATTCATCGGCCTGCTGGAGTGGGCCACGCACTCGGAGGAGGGGCGCTGATGGGCTCGGCATCCTGCGCTCAGGAGGGGCACTGATGGGTGAGATCACGGACATCGACGCCCTGCGCCGGGCGATGGCGGAGAACTCCGAGCAGCCGGAGGGGCCGGCCCGCAACGCGCGGGCGGAGCAGCTGCTCGCCGAGGCCGAGAAGCTGAACATGCCGCCGGCCGTGATCGAGGCGCTCCGGCACCAGCTGCAGGTCTACAACTACAGCTCGGAGAAGGGGAAGATGTTCGTCCCCTTCGCGCGGCTGCTGCGCATGTGGGACGAACACCCCGAGGACTTCGACGAGTACGAGACGCACTCCCTGCACTGGATGTTCAAGTGGGTCTCGGCCGGCATGCTCCACCAGCCGCACATCCCGCTGGCCTCGATCGAGAAGTGGCTCGGCGAGATGGAGCACCGCTACAAGCTGGCCGGAAATTCCGAACGGGCGGTGCGCAGCGCCGAGTTCAGCGTCGCCGCGCATGTGGGGGACGTCGAGCGGGCCGAGCGGGCGTATGCGGCATGGCTGGCCGCGGACCGCGACTCGATGGCCGACTGCCACGCCTGCGAGCTGAGCGGGCAGGGCTGGTGGCAGGTGGAGCGGGGCCGGGACGAGGAGGCGCTGCGACTGTGGCGGCCGGTCCTGGAGGGCGAGTACACCTGCGCCCACGAGCCGCACACCGTGCTCGCCTCCTCCCTGCTGCCGCTGCTGCGGCTGGGCCGCACCGACGAGGCACGCGCCAACCATCTGCGCGGCTTCCGGCTGGTACGCCCCATGGAGAGCATGCGCGGCGCCTACGCCGACCATGTGGAGTTCTGCGCGCTGACCGGCAACGAGACGCGCGGTCTCGAACTGCTCGCGGAGCGCCCCGCGTACTTCACCGACGACGGACACCCGCGCAGCAAGCTGGACTTCCTGAGCGTGGTGACCCTGCTCATGGAGCGGCTGACCGCACTCGGCCTCGGCGAGCGGCGGGTGCCCGGTCCCTCCGGCCGGTCGTGGACCGCGGCGGAACTCGCCGCGCACGCACGCCGGGAGGCGCTGGCCCTGGCCGACCGCTTCGACGCGCGCAACGGCACCACGTACGTCAGCGAGCGGGCCCGCGCCCGGATGGAGCAGCGCCCGCTGGTGGACCGGCTGCCGCTGGGCGTGCGCACGCCTGGGCCGGCCGGGACGCATCCGTTGACGGCCCCGGTCACCACAGCGCCCCGGCCGCCCTCCCCCGGCACGGGCGAGGACGGTGAGCCGGACCTGCCGGCGCTGATCGCCGAGGCGCGGCGGCTCTCCGACACCCTGCAGCCGCACGCCGTGGAGGCGTGGGCGGCGGTGGCCCGGGCGGCCGAGGGCGTGGAGCTGGACGCCAGGGACCGCGCCGAGATGACGGAGCACGAGGCGATGGGCCTCGGCCCCGAGGGCGTGCACCTCTTCGAGCGGGCCGCCGAACTGTACGCGGAGGCGGGCGACCCCGGCGAGGCCCTGGCGGCCCGCGCGCGGGGCGCGTACGTACGGGCCCTGGCGGGCGCGACGGACGAGGCGCTGGCGGCGGTCGCGGACCCCCGCGAACAGATCCTGGCCCGGTACGCCGACGGCTCCACCGGCATACTCCAGACCGCCTCGGTCCTGATGTCCCGCGCCCGGATCCTGATGCGGTGCGTGCAGGAGGCCATGGAGGCAGTGGAGGCAGTGGAGGCCCAGGAGGCCCAGGCGAGCAGCCTCGGGGCCCAGGAGAGCGGCCGGCAGGCCCAGGAGAGCAGCCCGGAGACCCTTCTCTCCGAGGCGGAGGCCGCCGTCCGTGCCGTGCTCGTGCTCGTGGACGGGCACACGGGGGACGACGTACGGCTGGCCGCGCGGAGCGCCGAGGGGCAGGCGATGCTCGGGGAACTCGCCGGGCGCGCGGGCGAGATCGAGCGGGCCGCCGAGCTGTTCGGGCGGGCGGCCGAGGAGTACGTGGCGGCGGGCCTGCCGTGGTTCGCCGTGGAGTACGAGGCGCGGCTGGCGCAGCTCGCCCGCCATCTCGGCGACGACGCCGGGGCGGAACGGGCGCTGCGCGCCGCGCTTGAGCACGGCGGACCGTATGTGGAGCCGTCCGGGCGGGCGCAGCTGCACCTCCAGCTCGCCGAGGTCACCGCCGGATCGGGCCGGGCGCGGGAGGCCGCCGGCCATGCCCTCGAAGCGGCGCACTGGGCCGACGAGGCGGGCGAGGGACCGGCCCTGGGCGCCTGGGCGCGGCACATGCTCGGCGGGCTGCTGCTGCGGCAGGGGCGGTGGGCCGAGGCCGCGGAGGTGCTGGAGTCCGCCCTGCCCGATCTCACCGTCGAGACCCACGGGGACGGTCCGGTCGTCCAGACACTGTGGTGGCTCGGGGACTGCCTGAGCGAACTCGGCGAGCACCGCGCCGCGGCCGAGCGGAGGCTGCAGGCCGCCGACATCGCCCGGCACTGGCCCGAGCAGCAGGACCACGCGACGCTGGCCCATCTGGCCGCGTCCAGCCTGGAGATGGCGGGCCTGCCCGAGGAGGCGGAAGGTGCCTTCGCCCGTGCGGGCGAGCTGTGGCGCGCCGTCGGCGACACCTCGGGCCTGGTCCGCTCGCTGCGCGCCCGCGCCTGGCTGGCACTGCGGACGGACGCGGCGGACCCGGGTCCGGCACGGAAGCTGATGGCCGAGGCGGTGACGGAGTGCGCGGCGGCGCGGGACAAGGCGGACGACGAGCCGACGCGCCTGCGTCTGACCGCCGAGCTGGGCCACACCCACCGCCAGTTCGCCGACCTGCTGCTCCGCTGGGCGGGCGGCGACGCCGGGGACGACGACCGGGCGGCCGCACTGGAAGAGGCGGTGACCCACCTGGACCGGGCGATCACCGCGTTCGACACCGCCGGACCGGAGCTCCTGCACGAACGCACCCAGACCCAGCTGGCCGCGTCCTGGCTGGTGACCGAGCTGGGCCACCCGGACACCGCGACCGCACACGCGCGGGCGGTACTGGACGCGTACGAGAACGCCCCGGCGGACGACGACACCGCCCGCGACCGCCGCACCGACGCCGAGCACCTGCTGCAGCTGGCGGAGCAGCAGGGAGACGGGGCGGACCAGCAGGAGGGCGGGACGGCAGAGCAGCAGGCCGGGACGGAACAGCAGCAGGACGGCTGACCCGCCCTTCGTTCACTCGACTCCGATGAGCAGCAGGGAGCCCTGGCGGCCGCCGTGGCAGACGACCGTGTCGACGGCGAGGTAGCGCTCGCGGACGCGGGCCTCGAGGTGGTCGGCGACGTTCTCGGGGGCGTCGTCGCCGAGGACCAGGGTGACCATCTCGCCGCCCGCGGCGAGCATCCGGTCGAGGACGTCCGCGGCGATGGCCTCGACGTCGTCGCCGATCACCGCCACATCGCCGTCGACCAGGCCGAGGACGTCCCCGGCCTGGCAGATGCCGGCCGTGGTCCAGGACTCGCGCTCGGCGACCGTGACCTCCCCGTAGCGGGTGGCGCCGGCCGCGGACGTCATGGACACCACGTCCTCGTCGAAGCGGCGCTCCGGCTCGTGCACGGCGAGCGCCGCGATGCCCTGCACGGCCGAGCGGGTCGGGATGAGCGCCACGCGGATGCCCTCCGCGCGGGCCTGCTCGGCCGCGGCCGCGGCGGTGTGGCGCAGTTCCTCGTCGTTGGGCAGCAGCACCACCTCGCGCGCGTGCGCCCGCCGTACCGCCTGGACCAGCTCGCCGCTGGCCGGAGGCTCGCCGGGGCGCGCGAGCACGGTCGTCGCGCCGGCCTCGGTGTACAGCCCGGCCAGCCCCTCGCCCGGCACCACGGCCACCACCGCCCGCTGCGCCCGCTCCCGCAGCGGCCGCTCGGCATGGGTGGTGTGGACGTCCCCGGCGCCGAAGTGGGTGATCCGGATGCGGTACGGCCGCCCGGCCTCGACGCCCGCCTCCACCGCGGCGCCGGCATCGTCGACATGCACATGCACGTTCCACAGCCCGTCGCCGCCGACCACGACGAGCGAGTCGCCGAGCGAGTCGAGCCGGGTCCGCAGCCGCTCGACCGCGTCGTCCTCGGCCTCCAGGAGGTAGATCACCTCGAAGGCGGGCCCGACGGGTGCCGGGGCGGTGTCCTCGCCCCCAGGCTCTTGAAGCTCACCGGCAATCGGGGCTGCCTCGCCGGCGCCCTGCGGCACGGGCTCCAGGCGCATGTGGGCGCCGCCCAGGGCGTCCTTCGGCATCTCCCCGGTGAAGGTCCCCAGCAGCGCCGCGAGCACCGCCAGCAGGCCGCGGCCGCCCGCGTCCACGACGCCCGCCCGGCGCAGCACGGGCAGCTGGTCCGGGGTCTCCTCGAGCGCCGCCCGAGCTCCCTCGTAGGCGGCGCGGGCCACCTCCCCGCAGCCGCCCTCCACGGCCCCGGCCGCGTCGGCGGCGGCCGCGGCCACGGTGAGCACGGTGCCCTCGACGGGGTGGGCGACCGCCTCGCGGGCGGCGTCGGCCGCCTGCCGCAGCGCGAGCCGCAGCTGCGGGCCGTCGGCGGAGGCGCCGGCCGTCTCGTCCGCGGCCAGCACCTGGGCCATCCCGCGCAGCAGCTGCGCCAGGATGGTGCCGGAGTTGCCGCGCGCCCCGATCAGCGCGCCGTGTGCCATGGCCCGTACGGTGTCGGCGAGCGTGGGCCCGGTCGCGGACTCCGTCCCGGTGCCGGCGCCGACGCCCGCCTCGTGGCCCGCGAACACCGCCTCGACGGCGGCCGCGGCCGACTCGACGGTCAGGAAGAGGTTGGTCCCGGTGTCGCCGTCCGCCACGGGGTAGACGTTGATCGCGTCGATCTCCTCGCGCGAGCGCCCCAGCGCTTCGAGCGCGAGACCGCACCAGGTCCGCACCGCGAGAGCATCGAAGAACGTCTGCGGCACCTGCGCCACCTGCGCCTCCCTGAGCTGGACGTGGCACGCAGCGTAGACCGTGGGGGCCTGAATCGCCGGAAGAGGGCCGTGGGCGGGTCGCCGAGCAGCCATGGTAGTTTCGTTCTACGGGTGCAGCCGATGTATGCTGCTCCGGTTGCCCGATCCTGATCGGGCGTCTCCCCTGGCAACGCCACTCGGATCCCCAGGGGCTCCGTAACCGGGGCCCGTGTGTTGATCCCGGCATGCCGGGATCCACCGTAAGTGCATCTGAAGTCTTTGGAGTGACCCGTGGCTGCCAACTGCGACGTCTGCGGCAAGGGGCCGGGCTTCGGCAACAACATCTCGCACTCGCACCGCCGTACGTCCCGCCGCTGGAACCCGAACATCCAGCGTGTGCGTACCGTGGTCGGCGGGACGCCGAAGCGCGTGAACGCCTGCACCTCGTGCATCAAGGCCGGCAAGGTCTCGCGCTGACGCTATCGCTGAGCGCGCAACCACAGCCGGTTCGCCGCACTGAGCCGGTCCACCTGGAGGTGGACCGGCTTTTTGCTGCACCTGTACCTGTCCCGGCGCCCGCAGCTTTGCGGCGCCCGCGCCGCCGGGTACCCCCGCGTCCAGTGCCCGGCGCCTGCGGCCGGTGCCCCGGCGGGCACGCCGGACTGACTCCGGGGTCTGCGCCCCGTCCGGGGCCGGCAGCGGTCCGCGCCCCGGGCGCAGCACGCCAGGCAGCGCCGATTCCGGAGTACCGCACCCCGTGCCGCAGCGCTGCGCCACACAACTCATCCCGCGCCGCACAACGCTCCTGCGCCCCGCCGCGCTCCCCGCAGGACTCCGTGTACCCGCCCCCGGACCGATCCGCCCGGCTCAGTCCCCCCGCTGCCTGAAGCGCCAGCCGTGGTCCACCGGGCCGATGCCCGCGCCCAGGGCGAAGCCGGCGGCGATGGCCCCCGTGACGTAGTCCTTGGCCGCGGACACCGCGTCCGGCACTGGCCGGCCCTTGGCCAGTTCGGCGGCGATGGCGGAGGCGAGGGTGCAGCCTGTGCCGTGGGTGTGGCGGTTGTTGTGGCGCGGGGCGCGGAGCCAGTGCTCCTCGGAGCCGTCGGTCAGGAGGTCCACCGCGTCGCCGGGCAGGTGGCCGCCCTTGATGACGACCCAGCGCGGGCCGTAGGCCAGTACGGCGGCGGCCGCACGGCGCATCTGGTCCGGTGTTTCGACGCGGATCCCGGTGAGCTGGGCCACCTCGTCGAGGTTGGGGGTGGCGACCGTGGCGACCGGGAGCAGTCTGGTCCGTACGGAGTCCAGTGCCGAGGAGGCCAGCAGGGCGTCCCCGTGCTTGGAGACCCCCACCGGGTCGACGACCGCGGGCGCGTCGGTGCCGGCGAGCAACTCGGCGACGGCCTCGACGAGTTCGGCGGTGGCGAGCATGCCGGTCTTGACCGCCTGGACGCCGATGTCGTCGACGACGCTGCGGTACTGGGCGCGCACCGCCTCCACCGGCAGCTTCCAGGCGCCCTGCACGCCGAGCGAGTTCTGCGCGGTCACCGCCGTCAGGACGCTCATGCCGTGCACGCCGAGCGCCAGCATGGTCTTCAGGTCGGCCTGGATGCCCGCGCCGCCGCCGGAGTCGGAGCCCGCGACGGTCAGCACCCGGGGAGGCGCCTGGCCGACGGGCGCACTGCCAGTGGAGCTTGTCATGACTCGATGTCTCCGAAGTGGTCCCAGCCGCCCTTGCTGGTCCACGGCGCCCCGTCGACCGTCACCTGGGGCAGCGCCGATGGGTTGAGCACCTCGCCGATCACCTTCCAGCGGGCGGGCAGCTTCACGTCCGGCGGGAAGGTCGCCACGATCGCGTGGTCCTCCCCCCCGGTCAGCACCCACTGCATGGGGTCGACGCCGACGGCCTGGCCGATGTCGTTCATCTGCGAGGGGATGTCGATCGCCCCGGAGCGGATGTCGATGCGCACCTTGCTCGCCTCGGCGATGTGCCCGAGGTCGGCGATCAGCCCGTCGCTGACGTCGCACATCGCGGTGGCGCCGAGTCCGGCCGCCGCCGGGCCCGCGTGGTACGGGGGTTCGGGGCGCCGGTGGGCCTCGACGAAGGCGCGCGGCGAGCGGAAGCCGCGGGAGAGCACCGCGTACCCGGCCGCGGACCAGCCCAGCCAGCCGGTGACCGCGACGATGTCGCCGGGCTGGGCGCCGGCCCGGGTGACGGGCTCCTGGTTGCGCAGATCGCCGAGCGCGGTGATCGACACGGTGATGGTGTCGCCGCGCACCACGTCACCGCCGACCACGGCGGCGCCCGCGACCTGGCACTCGTCACGCAGCCCGTCCATCAGCTCGGCGGCCCAGGTCACCGGCAGGTCCGCCGGGACGACCAGGCCGAGCAGCAGCGCGGTGGGCACGGCGCCCATCGCGGCGATGTCGGCGAGGTTCTGCGCGGCGGCCTTGCGGCCGACGTCGTAGGCGGTGGACCAGTCGCGGCGGAAGTGCCGGCCCTCCACCAGGATGTCGGTACTGGCCACGACCCTGCGGTCGGGCGCGGCGACCACCGCGGCGTCGTCGCCGGGGCCGACCCGGACCGCCGGTGTGGTGGTGAGACGGGAGGTGAGCTCCCTGATGAGCCCGAACTCACCGAGCTCACCAACAGTGCCCTTCATTGCCCTTTCTCCCCTTCTGTCCCTGTCCGTGCCCGGTCGCGAGGCGTCTGCGCCCTCGCTACGGTCGAAGTGACCGTCAACTTCTGTCGTGCCTGAACCCCGGCGCGCAAGGCCCGGTTCCCGCAGGTCTCCCCGCGGCGAGCGGCGACGCGGTACCGTGGCGTTCCTTTTCCCCACATGATCCTCGTGGCCGCCCTGGAGGTTCCGTGGTACAGGCGTACATCCTGATCCAGACGGAGGTCGGCAAAGCCTCCTCCGTCGCCGACGAGATCGGCAAGATTCCCGGAGTCGTCCAGGCCGAGGACGTGACGGGACCGTACGACGTGATCGTGCGCGCCCAGGCCGACACCGTGGACGACCTGGGTCGCATGGTGGTGGCCAAGGTCCAGCAAGTGGACGGCATCACCCGTACTCTGACCTGCCCGGTCGTCCATCTGTAGCCCCCGTCTACCCTGTGCCGGTGAACTCCTTGCGTCACCGGTACGCCGTCCTGCCCGCGCTCGCGGTGCTGATCACCGTCGCGGGCTGCTCCTCAACGGACGATGACGCGTCCGCGGCGGTTCCCAGCCCGGACGCGAAGGTCACCAAGCTGTGTCAGAACCTGGACAAGGCGCTGCCGGCGAAAGTGGACGGTGAGAGTCGCGACGATCCCGAGCCCGCCTCGGCACTGACCGCGGGCTGGGGCGGCGAGGCGATCATACTGCGCTGCGGTGTGGAGCGACCCCCGAAGATGGTCGATCCCGAGGTGGCCGAGGGCCGGGACCCGGACGCGGTGCCGGGCGGGGTGAACGGCGTCGACTGGCTGATGGAGAAGCGGGGCGAGGACACCTACCGCTTCACCACCGCCAGGCGCGAGGCGTACGTCGAGGTGACCGTGACCGACGGGCGGGACAGCACGGGGGTGCTGATCGATCTGGCCGCGCCCGTCAAGAAGGCGATCCCCGTGGGGATCGCCTCCTGATCGCCTTCTGGGTGACTGCTGCAGTAAGCAGGTGACTGCTGCCGTCAGCGGGTGGCTCAGCGCAGCCCGGTCGGCCGCCGCAGCGCGGCCTGCACCAGCAGGTCCACCAGCTCCGGGTAGCTCACGCCGGTCGCCTGCCACATCTGCGGGTACATCGAGATGGGCGTGAATCCCGGCATGGTGTTGATCTCGTTGATGACGAACTCGCCGTCCTCGGTGAGGAAGAAGTCCGCGCGCACCAGCCCCTCGCAGGACGCCGCCTCGAACGCCTCCACGGCGAGCCTGCGCACCTCGGCGGTCTGCTCCTCGGTGAGCGGGGCGGGCACGATGCCGGGCGTGGAGTCGATGTACTTGGCCTCGAAGTCGTAGTACGCGTGGTCCTCCGGCGGCGGGATCTCGGCCGGTACGGAGGCGCGCGGGCCGTCCTCGAACTCCAGCACGCCGCACTCGATCTCGCGGCCCCGCAGCGCGGCCTCGATCAGGATCTTCGGGTCGTGCGCCTGGGCGGTGGCGATCGCCTCGTCCAGGCCGGACAGGTCGTCGACCTTGGTGATGCCGATGGAGGAACCCGCGCGGGCGGGCTTCACGAACAGCGGCCAGCCGTGCTCGCCGGCGAAGTCGATGATCTTCTTGCGGGCGGCGGACTCGTCCTGCTGCCACTCGCGGGGCCGGATCACCACGTACGGGCCGACCTTCAGCCCGAAGGAGGTGAAGACCCGCTTCATGTACTCCTTGTCCTGGCCGACGGCCGAGGCGAGCACCCCGGAGCCCACGTAGGGGACGCCGGAGAGCTCCAGCAGGCCCTGCAGGGTGCCGTCCTCGCCGTAGGGGCCGTGGAGCACCGGGAAGACCACGTCGACCTCGCCGAGCGCCTTGGGCACCGAGCCGGGCTCGCTGTAGACGACCTCGCGGCTGGCGGGGTCGACGGGGAGCACCACGCCTCCCTCGCCGGTCTCGGCGAGCTGTTCGACGCTGGGCTGCCGTCGTTCGACGATCGCCATGCGTTCGGGCTCGTCGGCGGTGAGCGCCCAGCGGCCGTCGCTGGTGATACCGATCGGCAGGACGTCGTACTTGGTCCGGTCGATGGCCTTCAGGACGGCGCCGGCGGTGACCACGGAGATGCCGTGCTCGGAGCTGCGCCCACCGAACACGACGGCCACGCGCGGTTTACGCGCCGGCGGCTCGGGCTGCTGGGGGAGGTTCTCGGTGCTCATATCGCGATGAGCGTACCCGCCCGTAGGGGGCTGAGACAGCGCCCGGGAGGCGGTGTCGCTCAGCGTCGCTCGGGCTTGGCGCTGCGCGACATCAGCTCCTTGAGGGCGACCACGGGCGGCTTGCCCTCGTGGACGATGCCGACGACCGTCTCGGTGATCGGCATGTCGACGCCGTGCCGGCGGGCCAGTTCCAGCACCGACTCGCAGGACTTGACGCCCTCGGCGGTCTGCTTGGTGACGGCGATGGTCTCCTGCAGGGTCATGCCCTTGCCGAGGTTGGTGCCGAAGGTGTGGTTGCGCGACAGCGGCGAGGAGCAGGTGGCCACCAGGTCGCCGAGGCCGGCGAGTCCGGAGAAGGTCATCGGGTCGGCGCCGAGGGCGACCCCGAGACGGGTGGTCTCGGCGAGGCCGCGGGTGATGAGCGAGCCCTTGGCGTTGTCGCCGAGGCCCATGCCGTCCGCGATGCCGACGGCGAGCCCGATGACGTTCTTCACGGCTCCGCCCAGTTCGCAGCCGACGACGTCGGTGTTGGTGTACGGGCGGAAGTACGGCGTGTGGCAGGCGGCCTGGAGGCGCTGGGCCACGCGCTCGTCGGTGCAGGCGACCACGGCGGCGGCCGGCATCCGGGCGGCGATCTCACGGGCCAGGTTGGGCCCGGTGACCACGGCGATCCGTTCCGGGCCGACCTTGGCGACGTCCTCGATGACCTCGCTCATCCGCATGGTGGTGCCGAGTTCGACGCCCTTCATCAGGGAGACCAGGACCGTGCCCGGGGCGAGCAGCGGGGTCCACTCGGCGAGGTTGCCGCGCAGCGTCTGCGAGGGCACGGCGAGGACGGTGAAGTCGGCGTCGCGGGCGGCCTCGGCGGGGTCGGTGGTGGCCCGCAGGTTCCGGGGCAGCTCCACGCCGGGCAGGTAGTCGGGGTTGATGCGGGTGGAGTTGACGGCGTCGGCGAGCCCGGGGCGCCGCCCCCACAGCACGACGTCGCAGCCCGCGTCGGCGAGGACCATGCCGAAGGCCGTGCCCCACGACCCGGTGCCGAAGACGGCCGCCTTGACCGGTGTGCTCACTTGCCCAGCCCCTCTTCCTGTGCGGCGGCGCGGTCGTCGTCCTGGATGCCCTCGCGCAGGGCCTGCACCCGGGTCTTGCGGCGTTGCTCGATCCGCTCACGGCGCGGGTCGTAGGGCGTGTCGGGGGCCTTCTCGCCGCGGATCTCCTCCAGCTGGCGGGTGATGGCGGCCATGATCGCCTCGGTGGCCTCCTTGAGGAGCTCCGGGGTCATCTCCCGGTCGTAGAAGCGCTCCAGGTCCACCGGGGGTCCGGCCAGCACCCGGTGGGTCTTGCGGGGGAAGATGCGGGGCTTCTTGGAGTACGGGGGCAGCAGCTCGTTGGCGCCCCACTGGGCGATCGGGATGACCGGGCACCTGGTCTGCAGGGCGACCCGCGCGGCGCCGGTCTTGCCGGTCATGGGCCAGCCGTCCGGGTCGCGGGTGAGGGTGCCCTCGGGGTAGAAGGCGACGCACTCGCCGCGCTCCACAGCCTCGATCGCGGCGCGGAAGGCGCTGAGCGCGTCCGTGCTCTCCCGGTAGACGGGGATCTGCCCGGTGCCGCGCATGGCGGCTCCGACGAATCCCTTCTTGAAAAGCCCGCTCTTCGCCAGGAATCGCGGAACGCGCCCGGTGTTGTACTGGAAATGCGCGTAGGCGAGGGGATCGATGTGCGAATTGTGGTTCACCGCGGTGATAAATCCACCCTCGGCCGGAATGTTCTCCATTCCGCGCCAGTCCCGCTTGAGCAAGAGCACCAGCGGCGGTTTGCAGATCACCGCGGCGAAGCGGTACCAGAAGCCGATTCTGCGGCGCGGCACAAGGACACCTTCCTCTAGGGCCTGGTTGGGGCCTGGACCCGGAGGCCAGGCGGGCCGCACAAGTGTCGCCCCGGGCCGCCGGTCTGTCGAGAACACGGTACGCCCCGACTCCCCGGTCACCTCAGGCCCCGGGTGACAATGGCCGCGACAAGAGAGGGACGCGACACACGTGCAGTGGACCTTGCTGGTACCCCTGAAACCGCTTGCTGAGGCCAAGAGCAGGCTGGCGGACACCGCGGACGACGGGCTGCGTCCAGGTCTCGCGCTGGCGTTCGCCCAGGACACGGTGGCGGCCGCGCTGGCCTGCCCGGCGGTGCGGGATGTGGTGGTCGTCACGGACGACGCCCTGGCCGCGCGTGAGCTGGCCGCCCAGGGTGCCTCGGTGGTCCCCGACGGGCCGCGCGCCGGTCTGAACGCCGCGCTGGCCCACGCGGCGAGCGAAGCGCGCGCTCGCGGCGCCGGCGCGCTGGCCGCCCTGAACGCCGATCTCCCCGCCCTTCGCCCGCGGGAACTGGCCCGCGTACTCGAATGCGCCGCCGCCTTTCCCCGCGCCTTTCTCGCCGATGCGGCCGGCACCGGAACGACCTTGCTGTCGGCGGCACCGGACCGCGAATTGCGCCCCCTGTTCGGCCCCGATTCCCGCACCCGGCACCGCGCATCGGGTGCGGTGGAACTCCTGGCGGACCCGGTGGATTCGACGGATTCGACGGATTCGACGGATGCGGTGGATTCGGTCGATTCGGTCGATTCGGTACGGCAGGACGTCGACACCGGCGAGGATCTGCGGGCGGCTCTGGCACTGGGCGTGGGTGCGCACACGGCCGCGGCCGCCGCGCGGCTGCTGATGGCCGAGCAGTAGGCTGCCTGCCATGCAGGCGACCGCATACACCTTCGACCCCGCCAGCCGCAGCGGCCAGGTACTGCTGGACGACGGCACCCCGGTCCCCTTCGACGCCCCGGCCTTCGACGCGGGCGGCCTGCGCCTGCTCCGCCCCGGCCAGCGGGTCCGCATCGAAACGGAGGGCAACGGCGAGAACCGCCGCATCACACTGGTGACCCTCCAGACGCTCTGAGCGCCCAGCCGTTCTGACCGCCGGCCAGCCTTTCGGGCGTTCTGAGCGCCGCCCGCACTCCGGACGTTTCGAGCGTCGGCCGCACTACGGGCGTTCGAGCGCCGGTGACGCTCCCGACAGTGGGGCGACGCGATGGCGAGGGGGCGGCGGAGGCGCAGGAGGGGGCGGACATGCCGCGGGCCGGGCTCCGTGGGGAGTCCGGCCCGGCGCGTGAGTACCGCTCGGCTGTGTCCGTCCTACTTCTTGCGGGCGGTGGTCTTCTTGGCGGTGGTCTTGCGCGCAGTCGACTTCTTGGCGGGTGCCTTCTTGGCCGTGGCCTTCTTCGCCGGGGCCTTCTTGGCGGTCGTCTTCTTCGCGGCGGTGGTCTTGGCGGTCCCCGTGGTCTTCTTCGCGGGCGCCTTCTTCGCCGTGGTCTTCTTGGCCGTCGCCTTGGTGGCGGTCTTCTTCGCCGCCGCCTTCTTGGTGGTCGTCTTCTTGGCAGCGGCCTTCTTCACGGTCGCGGAGGCGCCACCGGAGAGGCTGCCCTTGGGCGCCTTCTTGACGGCGACCTCGCCGCCGCGCGGCAGCTTCTTCGAGCCGCTCACCAGGTCCTTGAAGCCCTGGCCCGCACGGAAGCGCGGAACCGAGGTCTTCTTGACCCGAACCCGCTCGCCCGTCTGGGGGTTCCGGGCGTAGCGGGCCGGACGGTCGACCTTCTCGAACGAACCGAAGCCGGTGACCGAGACCCGCTCACCCGCGACCACCGCGCGGACGATGGCGTCCAGGACATGGTCGACAGCATCGGCGGCCTGCTGGCGGCCGCCCAACTTGTCGGCAATCGCTTCTACGAGCTGCGCCTTGTTCACGTCTTCCCCTTCGGAGACATCGCCAGAACGAAAGTGTTCAAGCTTTTTCGCACGTTAGGCAGATATATACCGCAAATCAAACACGAAACGGGCTAATCACCCTTGTGCCGCAACGAACTCGACTGTCTCGACTGGTTCAGCGTTCCGCTTCGGGGAATCGCCCCTCGTCCAGGTCCGCGTTGAACCGCTCCAGACGCCTTGCCGCACCGGCGAGATCGTGCTTGGCCGCGGCCGTAATGACCAGCAGCTTCCGGGTCAGCGCCATCCGTACGCCCTCCGGGACTTGCAGTGCGCGCACTCGGGAGTGCGCTTCTTTGAGCCGGACCGCGACCGCCGTACAGAGCTCGAGTTGGCCGTCGTGTTCCATGCACAGATTGTGCCATCTGGGGCGAGTTGTCGCCTGCGCAGGGGGGCAACTGCCGCCTCGGACGGCCCAGTCGGGCATGGCCGCCGGTCGCGGTCCGGTGACTCGTGTACCCGCCTAATTACCTTCATAACGTGGGAAGTTGAGGTCTGGCGAGGCGGCGCGCGGGGGGGATCAGGGCAGCGAAAGGCCCGTACCTCCGATCGGGCCGATCGGGGGTACGGGCGGGGTGTCGCGGTGGCCGAAAGTCGACCCGCGACGGGGACTTCGGCACTCGGCGGATGCCGGCCGGGCCGGGGCGGCGGGACGGACCGCCGGGACGGCCGGAGCCGGACCGCCGGGGCGGTCAGACCGTGAGGGTGCGCGGCTTGAAGGACGGGCGCTTCGCCTCGTACGCGGCGATGTCCGCCTCGTTCTGCAGCGTGATGGAGATGTCGTCCAGCCCGTTCAGCAGCCGCCAGCGGGAGTTCTCGTCCAGTTCGAAGGAGGCGGTGATGCCCTCGGCGCGCACCTCGCGCGCCTCGAGGTCGACGGTGATCTCGGCCTGCGGATCCTTCTCGGTGAGCTCCCACAGCGCGTCCACGACCGGCTGCTCCAGCACGACCGTGAGCAGGCCGTTCTTCAGCGAGTTGCCGCGGAAGATGTCGGCGAAGCGGGAGGAGATCACGGCCTTGAAGCCGTAGTTCTGCAGCGCCCAGACGGCGTGCTCGCGGGAGGAGCCGGTGCCGAAGTCGGGGCCGGCGACCAGCACGGTGGCGCCCTGGCGCTCGGGCCGGTTGAGCACGAACTCCGGGTCCTTGCGCCAGGCCTCGAACAGCCCGTCCTCGAACCCGTCCCGCGTGACCTTCTTGAGCCAGTGGGCGGGGATGATCTGGTCGGTGTCGACGTTGGAGCGGCGCAGCGGCACGGCCCGGCCGGTGTGGGTGGTGAATGCTTCCATGACTGATCAGACTCCAGCGGGCGCGGCGGTCTCGGACAGGTCGGCGGGCGAGGCCAGGTGGCCCAGCACGGCGGTGGCGGCCGCCACCTGCGGCGACACCAGATGCGTGCGGCCGCCCTTGCCCTGCCGGCCCTCGAAGTTGCGGTTGGAGGTGGAGGCGGAGCGCTCGCCGGGGGCCAGCTGGTCGGGGTTCATGCCCAGGCACATGGAACAGCCGGCGTGCCGCCATTCGGCGCCGGCCTCCTTGAAGACCACGTCCAGCCCCTCGGAGACGGCCTGCAGACCCACCCGCGCGGAGCCGGGGACGACCAGCATGCGTACGCCGTCGGCGACTTTGCGGCCCTTGAGGATCTCCGCGGCGGCGCGCAGGTCCTCGATGCGGCCGTTGGTGCAGGAGCCTACGAAGACGGTGTCCACCTTGATGGAGCGCAGCGGCTGGCCGGGCTCCAACCCCATGTATTCCAGGGCCTTTTCGGCGGCCAGGCGCTCCGAGGCGTCCTCGTACGAGGCAGGGTCGGGGACGGAGGACGAAAGCGGTGCGCCCTGACCCGGGTTGGTGCCCCAGGTGACGAACGGCGACAGTTCGGCGGCGTCGATGACGACCTCGGCGTCGAACTCGGCGTCGTCGTCGGTGCGCAGCGTCCTCCAGTACTCCACGGCCGCGTCCCAGTCGGCGCCCCGGGGGGCGTGCGGGCGGTCCTTGAGGTAGGCGAACGTGGTCTCGTCGGGGGCGATCATGCCCGCGCGGGCACCGGCCTCGATCGACATGTTGCAGATGGTCATGCGGGCCTCCATCGAGAGCTTCTCGATGGCGGAGCCGCGGTACTCCAGGATGTAGCCCTGGCCGCCGCCGGTGCCGATCCGCGCGATGATCGCCAGGATCAGGTCCTTGGCGGTGACGCCCTCGGGCAGCTCACCGTTGACGGTGATCGCCATGGTCTTGGGGCGGGCCATCGGCAGCGTCTGGGTGGCCAGCACGTGCTCCACCTGCGAGGTGCCGATGCCGAACGCCAGCGCGCCGAAGGCGCCGTGCGTGGAGGTGTGCGAGTCGCCGCAGACGACCGTCATGCCCGGCTGGGTCAGGCCCAGCTGCGGGCCCACCACGTGCACCACGCCCTGCTCGACGTCGCCCAGCGGGTGCAGGCGCACGCCGAATTCCGCGCAGTTCTTGCGCAGCGTCTCCAGCTGGGCGCGGGAGACCGGGTCGGCGATCGGCTTGTCGATGTCGAGGGTCGGGGTGTTGTGATCCTCGGTGGCGATGGTCAGGTCGAGCCGCCGCACCCGGCGACCGCTCTTGCGAAGACCGTCGAAGGCCTGCGGGCTGGTCACCTCGTGCAGCAGGTGCAGATCGATGTAGAGGAGGTCGGGCTCGCCCTCGGCGCGCCGGACGACATGGTCGTCCCAGACCTTCTCCGCGAGTGTCCTACCCATCGCTTTCCCTCCGGCCGGCAAGGCGCCGACCCAACTAGAGATCTTGAGGAGACGGCGCCCGCACCCCTGACTCCGGGCGTCCGCCGCCGGGCCCTTGTGTCCACGGGCCGGTGTGACTTCGTGATTCCAGAGTGGCGTGTTCCACGGAAAATTGAACTTGCGTTTCACAGAGTGAGACGCAAGTATCGTTGCATGGACAACAGTAGCGGCGTCGGCGTTCTGGACAAGGCGGCACTCGTCCTGAGCGCTCTGGAGTCCGGTCCGGCCACCCTCGCGGGTCTGGTCGGGGCGACCGGACTGGCACGACCCACGGCCCACCGCCTGGCCGTGGCGCTGGAACACCACCGGATGGTGGCGCGCGACATGCAGGGCCGGTTCATCCTCGGCCCGCGCCTGGCCGAACTGGCCGCGGCGGCGGGCGAGGACCGGCTGCTCGCCGCGGCCGGACCGGTGCTCACCCACCTCCGCGACGTCACCGGCGAGAGCGCCCAGCTCTACCGCCGGCAGGGCGACATGCGCATCTGCGTCGCGGCGGCGGAGCGGCTGTCGGGCCTTCGGGACACGGTCCCGGTGGGGTCCACGCTGACCATGAAGGCCGGTTCCTCGGCGCAGATCCTGCTCGCCTGGGAGGAGCCGGAGCGGCTGCACCGCGGCCTGCAGGGCGCCCGTTTCACGGCGACCGCCCTGTCCGGTGTGCGCCGCCGCGGCTGGGCCCAGTCGATCGGTGAGCGCGAGCCGGGCGTGGCGTCCGTCTCCGCGCCGGTGCGCGGCCCCTCCAACCGCGTGGTGGCCGCCGTGTCGGTGTCCGGCCCCATCGAGCGCCTGACGCGCCACCCGGGCCGTATGCACGCCCAGGCGGTCATCGACGCCGCCGCCCGGCTCTCCGAGGCACTGCGCCGTTCCTGAGCCTCCTCTGTCCCTGCTTCTATCCCTGCCACTCAGCGTTCGGGGGCGGGGCCGCCTCAACGCCGCGGCGGCTCCGCCCCCGTTGTTCTGCACCCCACGTGGTCGCGGACCTTCGCCTTGCGCTCCATGCCGTTGATGACCGGCCACGCCCTGTGATGGAACGTGTCCGGGGCGTGCACACAGGGACGCCGAACAGATGGCGCCGTACGCGGAGTTGCTGCACCAGGCGGCCCGGCGTGATCCGAACTGCGTGGAGACCTTGGCCGCAGTCGTTGAGTGACACGCGTGTGCGGCGCGTGTACATCGGGTGAACGCCCAAGGGGCCTCCGCCGAAGCGGAGGCCCCTTGGGACTCGTACCCCCGACCGGATTCGAACCGGCGCTACCGCCTTGAGAGGGCGGCGTGCTAGGCCGCTACACAACGGGGGCGTGGACTCTGCGTTTCCGCAGGTCCGAGCTGGTCTACCTGGACTCGAACCAAGACCAACTGAACCAGAATCAGTCGTGCTGCCAATTACACCATAGACCAATGTGGTTTAGACCAGTCAGTACCCCCGACCGGATTCGAACCGGCGCTACCGCCTTGAGAGGGCGGCGTGCTAGGCCGCTACACAACGGGGGCCCTAGCGATCCTGCATCGGTAACGGTGGGAGCTACCCGAACCATTCCCGCGGGAAGGATCTGTACCCCCGACCGGATTCGAACCGGCGCTACTGCCTTGAGAGGGCAGCGTGCTAGGCCGCTACACAACGGGGGCTTGCGGATGATGATCCGCGGGTGCAGATGAGCTCTGCGAGCTGGCCTACCTGGACTCGAACCAAGACTAACTGAACCAGAATCAGTCGTGCTGCCAATTACACCATAGGCCACTGGAACGCAAGCCCCGGAGGGGTCCTTGTTCTAGTTCCGCGCCCCGGGTCCGGGGCCTGTCGGCCCGCTTCCCGCGGCGCAGGAAGAACATTACCTGAAGGAGCGCGGCGGTCCAAAACGAGTATCGCCGCAAAGGAGCGCCGGGAGTTCGGCGAGGGAGGCGATCCGGCGCGGACCCTCGGGCGGGTCGACGGCGGCCCTGCCGCCGGTGCGGTCGATCCACACCGACAGCAGCCCGGCCTCGGCGGCGCCCCGCCCGTCGATCTCCCGGTGATCACCGACGTACGCCACCTGCTCCGGGGGCAGCGACAGCGCCGCGCAGGCGGCCAGGAACGCCCCGGGCTCGGGCTTGGAGACGCCCAGCTCGGCGGCGCACAGAATGGCCTCGAAGCGGTCGTGCACGCCCAGCACGCGCAGCTTGCGGTCCTGTACCGGCAGGCTGGAGTTGGACAGCACGGCGTGCCGGTGGGTGGCCGCCAGGGCGTCCAGCACGGGCAGCACGTCGGGGAAGAGGCTCCAGGCGGCCTCGTAGTGGACCAGGTAGCGGCCGAACCAGTCGTCGGCCTCCTGGTCGGTCAGCTCCCGGCCGAGGAAGACCCGGGTGCGGTCGCGCCGCTGCGTGACGAAGTCCACCTCGCCCGCGGCGAAGCGGGCCCACTGGGCGTCGGTGATCTCCCGCCACAGCGCCAGCGCCTCCTCGGCGGAGCCGTACCGGGCGAGCAGCCCCTCGGCCAGCAGATGGGCGCGCAGGCCCTCGCGGTCGGCGGTGGTGTAGTCGAAGAGGGTGTCGTCCACGTCCCACACGACGGCTCGGATGCCCATGCGAGAGACGGTACCGTCCGTACCGAGGGGCGGCTCCCGGACCACCGGGAACCGCCCCTCCAAGCAGGCGACAGCAGAGGATCGGGCCGTCAGGCGGTGAGCTTCGCCAGCGCCGCGTCGATCCTGGCCAGCGACTTCTCCTTGCCCAGGACCTGGAGGGACTCGAACAGCGGCAGGCCGACCGTGCGGCCGGTGACGGCGACCCGGACCGGGGCCTGCGCCTTGCCGAGCTTGAGGCCGTGGGCCTCGCCGGCGGCCAGGACGGCCTCCTTCAGGGACTCCGGGGAGTTCCAGTCGGCGGCCTCGAGCTTCTCCCGGGCGGTGCGCAGCAGGGCGTCGCTGCCCTCCTTCATCGCCTTGTTCCAGCTGGCCTCGTCGAAGACCGGCTCGGGCAGGAAGAGGAAGTCGACGTTGTCGGTGATCTCCGACAGCACCTTCACCCGGGTCTGCGCGTGCGGGGCGACGGCCTGCCACTTCTCCTCGTCGAAGGCCTCCGGCGCCCAGGGGGCGTGCGGGGCCTGCAGCCACGGGCGGCAGCGCTCGGCGAAGTCCTTCACATCCAGCATGCGGATGTGGTCGCCGTTGATCGCCTCGCACTTCTTCAGGTCGAAGCGGGCCGGGTTGGGCTGCACATCGGTGACGTCGAAGGCCGCGACCATCTCGTCCAGGGTGAAGACGTCCCGGTCGGGGGCGAGGGACCAGCCGAGCAGGGAGAGGTAGTTGAGCAGGCCCTCGGGCAGGAAGCCGCGCTCGCGGTAGAGGTTGAGCGAGGACTGCGGGTCGCGCTTGGAGAGCTTCTTGTTGCCCTCGCCCATCACGTACGGCAGGTGGGCGAAGCGGGGGATCTCCTTGGCGACGCCCAGCTCGATCAGCGCCCGGTACAGGGCGATCTGCCGCGGGGTGGAGGAGAGCAGGTCCTCGCCGCGCAGGACGTGGGTGATCTCCATCAGGGCGTCGTCGACCGGGTTGACCAGCGTGTACAGCGGGGCGCCGTTGGCCCGGACGATGCCGTAGTCGGGGACGTTCTCCGGGGTGAAGGTCAGCTCGCCGCGGACCAGGTCGGTGAAGGTGATCGCCTCGTCGGGCATCCGGAAGCGGACGATCGGGGTGCGGCCCTGGGCTTTGTACTCCTCGACCTGCGCGGCGGTCAGCTCGCGGCAGTGGCCGTCGTAGCCGGAGGGCCGGCCGGCGGCGCGGGCGGCCTCGCGGCGGGTGTCCAGCTCCTCCTGGGAGCAGTAGCAGTGGTAGGCGTGGCCGGCGTCGAGCAGCTTCTGGGCGACGTCCCGGTAGATGTCCATGCGCTGCGACTGGCGGTAGGGCGCGTGCGGGCCGCCGACCTCGGGGCCCTCGTCCCAGTCCAGGCCCAGCCAGCGCATCGCGTCGAGCAGCTGGCTGTAGGACTCCTCGGAGTCGCGGGCCGCGTCGGTGTCCTCGATGCGGAAGACCAGGGTGCCCTGGTGGTGCTTGGCGTACGCCCAGTTGAACAGGGCGGTGCGGACCAGGCCCACATGGGGGTTACCGGTCGGTGAGGGGCAGAAACGGACGCGTACAGGTGCGCTAGCCACGCTTGACAACCTTGTTGGTGAGAGTGCCGATGCCTTCGATGGTGACGGCGACCTCGTCGCCGACGTTGAGCGGGCCGACCCCGGCGGGGGTGCCCGTGAGGATGACGTCGCCGGGCAGCAGCGTCATGGCCTCGGAGATGTTGACGATCAGATCCTCGATCGAGTGGATCATCTCGCTGGTGCGGCCGAGCTGGCGCTGCTCGCCGTTGACGGTGAGCTGGACGGTCAGATCGGAGACGGCCTTCAGGTCCAGGCCGGTCTCCACCCAGGGGCCCAGCGGGCAGGCCGTGTCGAAGCCCTTGGCACGGGCCCACTGCTTCTCCCGCCGCTGGACGTCGCGTGCGGTGACGTCGTTGGCGCAGGTGTAGCCGAAGATCACGTCGGCGACGCGCTCGCGCGGGACCTCCCGGCACATCCGGCCGATGACCACGGCCAGCTCGGCCTCGTGGTGCACCTCCTGGGAGAAGGAGGGGTACTGGATCTCGTCCCCGTGGCCGATCACGGAGGTCGCCGGCTTGAAGAAGGCGAACGGGGCCTCGGGGACCTCGTTGCCCAGCTCGCGGGCGTGCTCGGCGTAGTTGCGGCCGAAGGCGACGACCTTGTTGGGGAGCACCGGGGGCAGCAGCCTGACCTTGCTCACCGGGACCTTGGTGCCGGAGAGCTCGAAGTCCGCGAACGGGATGCCCTTGATGATGTCCAGGACGAGCTCGTCCTGCCGGTCGCCTTCGACCGCGCCGAAGGCGACGTTCCCGTCGATGGAGAATCTGGCGATGCGCACGGGATGCTTGGCCCCTTGACTGATGCGGCTGGAGTCTGACGCTCCAGGCTAGCGCGGCGGCGCGCTGCGACCTCGACCATTACCGGCGCGGGAGCCGCGGGGCGCATGATGAAGGGGCGCCCCGCGGTGGCCGGGCGCCCCTTGAGCAATCGGTCGCCGGTGCGCGTACTGACTGGTGTCAGTTCGCGGCACCCGCCGTGACCGGGATCTCCGTGAGGATGGTGCGCTTGGGGTTCGCTGTCTGGGTCGGGAGTTCGACGGGGTGCTCCTTCTGGACCGGCGCCTGCAGTTCCTCGGTGTCCTCGAGGTGTGCCAGCGTCGTGCGCCGCGGGTTGGCGATCTTGTGGAACATCATCGTCGTCTTCACTGTTGACTTGACCCTGTCCTCTGTGTCCTTGGTGCGGTTACAGATGCATCCATCTTGTAAAGCGTCAGGCTAAACATTCAATTCCGTACGGACGGCGCCGGACAGCCATGATCGGCGTGTGAGTTTCCTCACGAATCGCTGGACAAACCGGTCAATCCGGCGCCCCCTCCTGCCCTCCGGAATCGGACATTGCACCTCTGAACCCGTCATTCCGATCCTGATCATCGCGACTGGGACACCCGCGCGACGCCCTGACGGCCAGGTGGAGTTGCCCTCGCCTGTCCATTTTGCCCCAAGTTTCTCCTCACAGCAGGTGACCGCGCTCTCACTCTTCGTCATGTGTGTCACGGCCTCGTCCACGGGCCTTGTTGGAGATCCGGCACTGTGCTGGAATTCCACGGACCGCCGCAGGATCGAGCCGGCGCACAGGGGGCGCACAGACGCGCCGAAGTGGCGGCGAGAAGGGGGAGCCAGCGCCGGTCATCCACGACCATCACGGGGGCGCTTTCAGGGCGCCCCCTGACGCCGACACCGTGCCTCGCCGTTCACCCGGCAAGGCGCCTGGTCCAGAGGTTGCGACGCTAGTGCAGGGACGTTTCAAGAGGGATGGCAGCGCTTCGGCCGAGCCGGAGCACGGCGGGACTGGCCCGATGGCCGTCAGCTCCTCGCCCCAGCACGCCCAGAACCAGGGCCCGGCCGGCTCAGGTGACGGCGGCGATCGCGCGGGCCGCCCCGGCGGCGCCGCGCCCACGGGCGCTCCGGGCCCGGCTCCGGCCGCTCCTCCCCGGCCGCCGAAGGGCCCGACCGGTCCGGGCTCGCGAATAGCCCTGCGCAACTGGCGGATCTCCACCCGTCTGGTGTCGCTGCTCGCCCTCCCCGTGGTCGCGGCCACCTCGCTGGGCGCCCTGCGCATCAACGAGTCGATGAACGACATCCAGCAGCTCGACAACATGAAGCTGCTGACGGACATGACCAAGCAGGCCACCGAGCTGGCCCTCGCCCTCCAGGAGGAGCGCGACCAGTCGGCCGGCCCGCTGGCGCACAACGGCAACGCCACCGACTTCACGGTCAAGGGCCTGCGCGAGAAGACCGACCGGGCGATGAAGAACTTCGTCGACTCCACCGAGGAGGTCGACGACGCCGACAAGGGCGGCGAGCTCAGCGGTGTCCGCGAGAAGCTGGTCCAGGTCGCCAGCGACCTGCAGCAGATCGAGAAGGTCCGCAAGACGGCCTACGGCCAGAAGAACAACTCCACGCAGACGATCGAGGCCTACCACCGCCTGATCGAGAACCTGATCGACCTCTCGCAGGACATGGCGGAGGCGACCAGCAACCCCGACATGATCAAGCGCACCCGTGCGCTGGCGTCGTTCTCCACCGCCAAGGAGTACGCCTCCATCCAGCGCGCGGCCATCGCGGCGGCGCTGCCGGCCAGCAACAACACCACCGGCAAGCTCTCCGAGAACGACCGCCTCTACGCCGAGGGTGCGCGCAACAGCGAGAAGTCCGAGCTGGACGCCTTCAAGAGCATCTACGGCGAGGACCGCGCCGCCGAGCTGCTGGCGCCCGTCACGGACGGCAACATCACCATCAAGGCGACCGACAAGTACGCCGGCCGTGCCCTGGTCTCCGCCGACGGTCTGGCCGCGGCGGGCAAGCGCTCCTACCGCGACTGGCTGGACGACAGCTCCACCAAGATCCAGCAGATGAAGTTCATCGAGCACACGCTGCTCGAGGAGATGGAGCAGAAGGCCCGCGAGCTGCGCAACGCCACCGAGCGCGACGCGATCATCTCCGGTGCCCTGATCCTGCTGGTGCTGGGCGTGTCGCTGGTCGGCGCCTTCGTGGTGGCCCGCTCCATGATCCGCTCGCTGCGCCGCCTGGAGGAGACCGCCACCAAGGTCGCCCAGGAACGCCTGCCCGAGCTGGTCAAGCAGCTCTCCGAGTCCGACCCGCAGGACGTCGACACGTCCGTGGAGTCGGTCGGTGTGCACTCCCGCGACGAGATCGGCCGGGTGGCCGCGGCCTTCGACGACGTGCACCGCGAGGCGGTCCGCCTCGCCGCCGAGCAGGCCCTGCTGCGGGGCAACGTCAACGCGATGTTCACCAACCTCTCGCGCCGCTCCCAGGGTCTGATCCAGCGCCAGCTGTCGCTGATCTCCGAGCTGGAGTCCCGCGAGGCCGACCCGGACCAGCTGTCCTCGCTGTTCAAGCTGGACCACCTCGCCACGCGTATGCGCCGAAACGGTGAGAACCTGCTGGTTCTCGCGGGTGAGGAGCCGGGCCGCCGGTGGACCCGCCCGGTCCCGCTGGTCGACGTGCTGCGTGCCGCCGCCTCCGAGGTGGAGCAGTACGAGCGCATCGAGCTGGCCGCCGTGCCGTCCACCGAGGTGGCCGGCCGCGTGGTCAACGACCTCGTGCACCTGCTCGCCGAGCTGCTGGAGAACGCCACCTCGTTCTCCTCTCCGCAGACCAAGGTCAAGGTCACCGGTCACGCCCTGCCCGACGGCCGGGTGCTGATCGAGATCCACGACACCGGTATCGGTCTGTCGCCGGAGGACCTGGCGGCGATCAACGAGCGGCTCGCCTCGCCGCCCACCGTGGACGTGTCGGTCTCCCGCCGCATGGGTCTGTTCGTGGTCGGCCGTCTGTCGCAGCGCCACGGCATCCGCATCCAGCTGCGCCCCTCCGACTCCGGCGGTACGACCGCGCTGGTCATGCTGCCCGTCGACGTCGCCCAGGGCGGCAAGAAGCCGCAGGGCAAGCCCGGCCAGCCCGGTGGCGGTGGCGGTCCCGCCGCCGCGCAGGCGGCCGCCGGTGCCGCGGCCGCACGGCGTGCCGCCGCGGGCGGTCAGTCCTCCGCGGGCGCCCTGGG
>NZ_BAAAGU010000059.1:0-40699 GCF_039524635.1 Streptomyces thermocarboxydovorans
ATGTCCGGTTCGGCGGGAGGCCGCGCGGAACAGGACTCGCCCCACGGCGAACACCTCGCCGCGCGGCCGACCCAACCGCGTGGCTGTCCGGCTACCGCAGACTCAGCCCCCGCCACGAACGCAATCCCCGCAACTACCTGGCCTTTCTCGGCCTCGCCGCAGCACTCTGCTGCTACAAACGACTCCTCCGCCTCACCACATAGGACACCGTCTTAGCTCGGCTGCGACAGGTCAGAATAGTGGAGCTGACCCTCAAATATTTCAGCTGATGCTGAACTCATCCTTCAACCCATGGAGGTGTGTATGACGACCACCGCCCGGCTACGGGCCTTCGTCGCTGTTGCCGAGGCCGGGTCTGTGAGGGTCGCGGCACAGCGCCTCGTGGTGACGGAGTCCGCAGTGTCGGCGGCCGTCGCCGCACTCACCCGGGAGGTCGGCGTCCCACTGGTGGAGCGTGTGGGAAGAGGCCTGTGCCTCACGCCCTCCGGACAGACCTACGCCGACTACGCCCGTACCATCCTCGGCCTGCACGACGAGGCGCTGACCGCTGCGCGGGGGGACGTCGACCCGGAACGGGGACGGGTGCGGGTCGCCGCGGTCACGACTGCGGGGGAGCACGTTCTGCCCACCGTGATCGCAGGATTCCTCGCGCACCACCCCGGGGTGGACTTGGGGCTCGAGGTCGGCACGAGCGAGCAGGTGTGGGGGCTGCTCTCCGCCCACGAGGCCGACCTCGTCATCGCCGGGCGACCACCAAGCGGTCTCGACGACGTCGTCGTGCGCGCGGTTCGCCCCAACGAACTCGTGGTCGTCGCAGCCCCCGGGCCGGCCGAGGACTTTGATCTAGGGCGGACCACCTGGCTGCTGCGCGAGGCGGGCTCGGGTACCCGCGTCACCTGCGAGGCCTTGCTGGCCGGTCTCGAGGTGGACCCTCCACAGCTGACCCTGGGCTCCAACGGCGCGGTGGTTGCCGGGGCGGTGGCCGGGCTCGGTGCGACCCTCGTCTCCCGTGACGCGGTCGCCCGGCATCTGGCCACAGGGGAGCTGGTCGAGGTGACGGTGCCGGGCACGCCGCTGCGCAGGCCATGGCATGCCGTGACCCATGCCCGAACGTCGGCGAGCACGACCTTGCTCCTCGACTACCTGCTGCACGACGGAGACGACAGGACGGCCGGTTGGCGCCGCCCACCGCGTGCCGGTTCCCCCGCACGTTCCACCCGCCGGGGGGTGAGAGGGAGCGGGCCGCAAACCTAGGGTCCTGGTCAGGACACCGCCCCGTACGGCCTCTCCGTATCGCCCCGACCACGTACGGGGCGGTCGTTCTGCCCCAGGAAGCCGGCCCCGTACGCGTACAGGGCTCGACCCGAGAGGGAGAGGGACATGACGACACCCGCCGATGTCGGTACGGGGGGTAGCGCGGCGGCTCGGCCCGCGCCGGACCGCAACCTTGCGCTCGACCTGGTGCGCGTCACCGAGGCCGCGGCGATGGCGGCCGGGCGCTGGGTGGGCCGGGGTGACAAGAACGGCGCCGACGAGGCCGCCGTCGATGCCATGCGCGCCATGATCGGCACCGTGCCGATCCGGGGCATCGTGGTCATCGGCGAGGGCGAGAAGGACGCCGCCCCGATGCTCTACAACGGCGAACTGGTCGGCGACGGCCGCGGTCCCGGTTGCGACGTCGCGGTTGACCCGATCGACGGGACGACGCTGACGTCCAAGGGCATGGGCAACGCCGTTTCCGTGCTCGCGGTAAGCCCGCGCGGGTCGATGTTCGACCCGTCCGCCGTGTTCTACATGGACAAGCTCGTCACCGGGCCCGCCGCAGCCGGCGCCGTCGACATCTGCGCCCCGATCGCCGACAACGTGCGCGCTGTTGCGAAGGCCAAGGGCTGCGCACCCGAGGACGTCACCGTGTGCATCCTCGAGCGGCCACGGCACACGGACCTGGCACATCAGGTGCGCAGGGCAGGCGCCCGGATCAAGTTCATCTCCGACGGCGACGTAGCGGGCGCGGTCATGGCGGCGCGCGACGATACCGGTGTCGACCTCCTGCTCGGCATCGGCGGCACGCCGGAGGGGATCATCGCCGCCTGCGCGGTCAAGTGCCTCGGCGGTGTGATCCAGGGCCGGCTCTGGCCGCGCGACGACGCGGAGCGCCGCCGGGCTCTCGACGCCGGGCACGACCTGGACCGGGTCCTCACCACCGAGGACCTCGTCAGCGGCGAGGATGCGTTCTTCGTGGCCACCGGGATCACTGATGGCGAGCTGCTGCGCGGCGTGCGGTACGGCCCGGACCGGGCAGTCAGCGAGTCGCTCGTCATGCGTGCCCGCAGCGGCACCGTTCGCTTCGTACGCAGCGAGCACAAGCTCGACCGGCTCGGTTCCTACAGCGTCGTCGACTACCGCCGGCACAACCAGTGAGCGGGAGCAGCGAGATGACAGTCCGGGACCTGACCCCACCCAGCGGGGTCGTCCTCACCGACGCCGCGGCGTCCAGGATCAGGAGCCTGCTCGAGCAGGAGGGCCGCGACGACGTACACCTGCGTGTGGTCGCGCAGCCCGGGGGCTGCTGCGGCCCGAGCTACCAGCTGCTCTTCGATATGCGGGTACTCGACGACGACATCGTCCAGGAACTCCGCGGCATCAGGGTCGTCGTGGACCGGACGAGTGCCCCGTACCTGAACGCCGCGACGATCGACTTCGTCGATACGACCGCGGCGCAGGGCTTCACGATCGACAGCTCCCACGCACATGGGTCCTGCGCCTGCGGGGCCTCGTTCCGCTGAACCTGCCACGCAGACCACCGCCCCACGCCTGTTCCCGATGCTGAAGGAGAGTGACTGTTATGGCCGACCTGGCCCACACTGCTGCCGCCATGGTGGCCCCTGGGAAGGGAATCCTCGCCGCGGACGAGAGCATCGCCACCATGTCCGCCCGGCTGGAGAAGGCCGGTGTGGCGCCGACCGAGGAGAACCGCCGGGCCTACCGGGAGATGCTCATCACCACTCCCGACCTCGCCAGCGGGGTGAGCGGCGTGATCCTGTGCGACGAGACCTTCCGCCAGGCCGTTTCGGACGGGCGCACCTTCCCCGAGGCCATGGCACAGCGCGGGCTGCTCCCCGGCATCAAGGTGGACACCGGAGCCAAGCCACTGGCCGGCGCGCCGGGCGAGACCGTGACCGAGGGGCTGGACGGGCTGCGCGGGCGGCTCGCCGAGTACGCCGCGCTGGGCGCGCGCTTCGCGAAGTGGCGGGCGGTCATCTCGATCGGGGACGGACGGCCGACCCGGCGGAAGGTGCGAGCCGACGCCCACGCGCTCGCCCGGTACGCGATGCTGTGCCAGGAGGCCGGCATCGTGCCGATCGTCGAGCCCGAGGTCCTCATGGAGGGCACGCACGGCATCGCCCGCTGCGCGGCGGTCACGTCGGATGTGCTACAGGAGGTGTTCGCCGAGCTGGACGGGGCGGAGCTTGACGGCATCGTGCTCAAGCCGAACATGGTGGTGCCCGGAAGGGACTCCGGCGAGACCGCCACACCGGACGAAGTCGCGCAGGCCACGGTGAGTACACTGCGCGCCGTCGTGGAGGAGAAGGTCGCGGGGATCGCGTTCCTGTCAGGTGGGCAGAGCGCTGCGCAGGCCACCGCCAACCTCGCCGCGATGCAGCGACTTGAGGCGCCCTGGCCACTCACCTTCTCCTTCGGGCGGGGTCTCGTCGACCCGGCGCTTGCTGCGTGGCGAGGCGACCCCGAGCGGGTGGCCGACGGCCAGCAGGCGCTCGCCCACCGGGTCGCGTGCAACACCGCCGCCCTCACCGGCACCTACACTGACGCGCTGGAACGGGAGCATGCCGCCTAACGGGTTCAGGCGAGCCACGGCGCAGCGTGCCGCAATCGTCTTCGACGTCGACGGCACGCTCGTCGACAGCGAGCGGGATGGCCACCGGGTCGCTTTCAACGCGGCTTTCGCCGCCGCTGGGCTGCCGTACCGGTGGAACGTCGAGGCGTACGGCCGCCTCCTCAAGATCACAGGGGGGCGTCGGCGTATTGCCGGATTCCTGGAGAGCCAGGGGTATCGCTCCGAGGAGGCAGCAGCGCTCGCAGCAACGCTGCACGTGGACAAGACGGCCCGGTTCCGGGAGATGGTCGAGCAGGGCCGCATTCCAGCGCGCCCGGGCGTTCCCGAGTTGCTCGCCGAGCTCGCGGCCACCGGCATCACTCTCGCCGTCGCCACGACCGGCACCCGGGCGTGGGTCGAACCGCTGCTCGACCGGCTGTTCGGGTCGGGCACCTTCGCTGTCGTGGTCACCGGCACCGAGGTGCCCGCTCTCAAGCCGGACCCGGCCGTCTACGGAGAGGCGCTGGCGCGGCTCGGAGTGCCTCCTGCCCGCGCGCTCGCCGTCGAGGACTCGGCGAACGGGCTGGCTGCAGCACTGGGTGCCGGCCTGCGCTGCGTGATCGTGGCGAACGACTACACCCGCGGCGAGGACTTCACCGGAGCTCTGGCCGTGCTCGACGGGTTCAACGGCCCCGACGCGGCGACTCTGATTCGCCATCACGCGCTTGAGACCACGCGGTCCACCCCATGCGGCCCGTCGGGAAGGAACGACGAAAATGATCTCCGCTGATCGGGGGGATGCCCGCATGGCGCACGCCGACGCAACCGTCACGGTCCTTGTCTACAGCGACAACCGGAACACCCGCGAGCAGGGGCGGCTGGCCCTCGGCCGCCGCCCCGCTGCCGACCTGCCGGAGATCGAGTACCTGGAGTGCGCTACCGCGCCCGCGGTGGTCGGGGCGCTGGACCTGCATGCCACGGGGGGCGCGCTGATCGACCTGCTGATCCTCGACGGCGAGGCCGTGCCGGAGGGCGGCATGGGCCTGTGCCGGCAGCTGAAGGATGAGATCCACGGCTGTCCGCCAGTGCTGTTGCTGATCGCTCGGCCGCAGGACTCCTGGCTGGCCACCTGGAGCGGGGCGGACGCGGTCATCACGCGACCGGTGGAGCCGGCGGCGCTCGCCGAGGCCGTGGCGACGCTGCTCAGGAGCCGACTGGCCGGCAACAACTGACCGTCTCGGGAGCCGAGACGACACGCGCGATGCCCACCGCCCCTACGGGAACGGGACCTTGGCGATGACCGTCGTGCCCTGGTCGGGGCGGGACCATACCTCGAGCCGGCCGCCGACAAGCTCCGCGCGCTCGGCCATGCTGCCCATGCCGTACCCGCCGGCGCCAACGTGCCCTGGCAGCAACGCAAGGCCGTCGAAACCGCGCCCGTCGTCGGTCACCTGCAGCGATACCTCGTCGCGGTCGCAGCGCAGCTCGAGCCGGGCCTGGCTGGCCTGGGCGTGTTTGACGACGTTCTGCAGCGCCTCCTGCGCGATGCGGTAGAGCGCGATCTCCACGTGCTCGGGAAGCCGGCACTCCTCGACATCGACGGTCACCTCGACGGCCGCGATCGACCGGGCCAGGCTGGCCAGGGCATCTGCGAGTCCGAGGTCATCGAGGACCGGCGGTCGCAGGCCGTTGATCGCCGCCCGGGCCTCGTCCAGCGTGAGGCGGGTGAGCCGACGTGCGTGCACGAGCTGCTCGGCCGTGAAGTCCGGCGCTTCGGTGAGTGCGTCGGACGCGGCGTCGAGGTGGAAGCGGAGGCTGAAGAGCCGTTGGGTGATGCCGTCGTGGATGTCGGCGGCCAGTCGGCGCCGCTCCGACTCCTGTGCCGCGATGACCTGCTCGGCGAACCGCTCGAGCGCGCGCTCGCGGGTGGCCAGCCTGCGGTGCAGCCGCGCCTGGTGCAGCGCTGCGGCGACGAGGCTGCCGATCGAGGTGAGCAGTCGCACGTCCCGGTCGGTGAACTCGCGGCGGTCGCGCGTGTGCACGTTGAGGGTGCCGACGAACCCACCGGGGTGGCTGGCCATGGGCACTGAGACCATGGACGTGTAGTCCTGGCCGCGCAGTTGCGGGAAGTACCGGTATCGCGGGTCGTCCTCCTTGTTCTCGACAATGACCACCGGCTGCCGATGGCTTGCCACCCACCCGCTCACGCCCTCGCCGATGGGCAGCTGGATCAGGCCCACTTCGCGGTCGAACGGCGGTGTCGCGCCGACGAGCGTGAGCGACCCGCCGGCGTCATCGAGCACATGCACGAAGCACACGTCGGTGGCGGTCGCTTCCGAGATGAGCCTGGCGACGTTCCCTGCCAGCGGCCCCAGTTCGGGCCCAGCCGAGATCGCCTCGATGATGCCCACCAGCAGCGCGTTCTCCCGCTCCGGGTCGGCCAGTCCGAGGCCGTGCCCGGTCAACGGAAGATCCCTTCGCGGAGCGCGACCGCGACCGCGCCGGCCCGGTCGCTCACCTCGAGCTTGCGGTAGATCGAGCGCACGTGGCTCTTCACCGTCTCACCACCCAGGACGAGCTTGTTCGCGATTCCGCGGTTGGACAGACCGGTGACCATGAGCGCGAGGACCTCGCTCTCCCGCTGGGTGAGGCCCAGGGCCGCGCCGGGCCAGAACTCCCCGGCTTGCAGCCGCGCGGCGGACGCGGCTGCCCGGCCGGCCATGGTCGGGTCGACGACCGTCTCTCCCGCGGCCGCCCGCTCGACGTGGCGGAGCAGCTCCTCGCCACCCATCCACTTGAGCAGGTAGCCGGCTGCCCCAGCGCGCAGTGCCTGGTACAGGTACTGCTCATCGTCGTACGCGCTGAGCAGCACGACCTTCCTCTCGGGGGCGGCCTCGACGAGCCGCCGGCACAAGTCGAGGCCACTGTAGGGGCCACGCAGCCGCACGTCGGACAACACGATGTCGGGATCGAACGCCGCGACGACGCGTTCCGCCTCTTCCGCGTCTGCCGCTTGCCCCACCACACGGACGCGCCGCGTGAACCGTGCCAGCAACGCCTTGAGTCCCTCGAGCACCATCTCGTGGTCGTCGACGAGCACGACCCGCAACGGTCGGTCTTCCATCCGAACACGATAACCGTCGGGATTCGTGCACGGAATCCCCGACGGTCTCCCCCGCTCGGGGGGAGCCGCTCACGGTCTGCGAACGTAGCGTCGTCCGCAACGCTGAAGACAGGAGGCCCAGATGGCGCCGACCGCATCGCCGCCGCGCATCGTCCCGTCAGTCCTGCCCGCGGACTTCTCGCGACTGGGAGAAGAGTGCCAGCTGCTCGAGCGGGCCGGGGTGGACCGCATTCAGTGGGACGTCATGGACGGCGCCTTCGTTCCCAACATGACCATGGGTCCGGACATCATCGCGTCGGTGCGCCCGCTGGTGACCCTCGGATTCGAGGCGCACCTGATGGTCGAGGAGCCGGATCGCATGCTGCGGCGCTGGGTCCAGGCCGGCTGCGAGATCGTCATCGTCCACGCCGAGTCGACCCGTCACCTGCACCGCACCCTCGCCGCGGTGCACGACCTGGGGGCCCGCGCCGGGGTGGCGGTCAACCCGGCGACCCCGCTGAGCGCGGTCGAGCACGTGCTCGACCTTGTCGACCTGCTGCTCGTCATGACGGTCAACCCGGGCTTCGGCGGCCAGGAATACCTGGCGTCCATGGAGCCCAAGATCGCTGCAGCCCGCGCGCTCATCGCGCGCACCGGGCGGGAGATCGAGCTGGAGGTGGACGGCGGCATCGCGCGCAGCACCATCGCCGGCGCCGCGCAGGCCGGCGCCACGACGTTCTGCGCCGGCAGCGCGCTGTTCCGCGAGCGGGACCGCCTCGCCGACGAGGTGGCGCAGCTGCGCTCGCTGGCCGCGGAAGCGGCACCGGATTACGCGCAGGCGCAGGGCTTGCAGGAGAAGGACCAGGAGGCAGCATGAGTGCGCCCGGAGACAGGGTGCTGATCGCGCCGGCCGGCCCCGTGACGGCCGACCTGGCGCCCGCGCCGGACGACATCGACGCCCAGGCGACAGCGACGATCCGACTGCTCGCCGCCGACGCCGTGGAGGCCGCCCGCAGCGGACACCCCGGCCTGCCCATGGGCGCCGCGGTCCCGGCGTGGGTGGTGTGGTCGCGCTTCCTGCGGCACGACCCGACCGAGCCCGGCTGGCTGAACCGCGACCGGTTCGTGCTGTCCGCCGGGCACGGGTCGATGCTGCTGTACGCGCTGCTGCACCTGTTCGGCTACGACCTGCCGATCGACGAGCTGCGCCGGTTCCGTCAGTGGGGGTCGGCGACGCCGGGTCATCCCGAGTACGGACACACGCCCGGCGTCGAGACCACCACCGGTCCGCTCGGCCAGGGTCTGGCCAACGCGGTGGGCATGGCCCTGGCGGAGCGGATGCTCGCCGCCCGGTGCAACACCGAGGAGCACACCGTCGTCGACCACCGCACGTGGGTGCTTGCGGGCGACGGCGACCTCATGGAGGGCATCAGCCACGAGGCGGCCTCGCTCGCCGGGCACCTTGGGCTGGGTCGGCTCATCGTCGTCTACGACGACAACGACATCACCATCGACGGCCCCGCCAGCCAGTCCTGCCGGGACGACGTCCTGGGGCGGTTCGCCTCCTACGGCTGGCAGGCGCTGCGGGTCGACGACGGCAACGACGTGGCCGCGGTGACGGCAGCGCTCACCGAGGCGGTCGCCGACGAGACCAGGCCCAGCCTCGTCGCGGTGCGCACGACGATCGGGTACGGCGCGCCGACGCTCGCCGGCACGAGCGCGGCGCACGGTGCCCCGCTCGGGGAGCAGGAGCTGGCGGCGACGCGGGCGCGGTTCGGCTGGCCGGCCGAGCCGTTCCACGTGCCCACCGCCGTCGCGGAGCACTGCCGCCGGCTGGCAGGCGAGGGACGCGCCGAGCGGCTGTCCTGGGAGCACGACCGCGCCCGGTGGCACGACGCCCACCCCGAGCTCGCCGCGGAGTGGGATGCGGCGATGTCGGCGCTGCCGCCGTCCGACCTCGCCGGCCTGCTGCCGCACTTCGAGCCCGGTACGGCGATGGCCACCCGCAAGGCGTCGGGGGCGGTGCTGGCCGCGGTCGGCCCGTCGTACCCGGCGCTCGTCGGCGGGTCGGCGGACCTCGCGGCCTCGACGAACACGACGATCCCCGGAGTCGGGGACGTCGGGCCCGGCGCTTACGACGGCCGCACGGTGCACTTCGGGATTCGCGAGCACGCCATGGGCGCGGTGCTCAACGGTATGGCACTGCACGGAGGGCTGCGGCCGTACGGGAGCACGTTCCTCGTGTTCTCCGACTACATGCGCCCCACGGTGCGGCTTGCCGCGCTCATGGGGCTGCCGGTGGTGTTCATCTTCACGCACGACTCCATCGCGGTCGGGGAGGACGGACCCACGCACCAGCCGGTCGAGCAGCTGGAGTCGCTGCGGCTCATCCCGGGGCTGGCGGTGCTGCGCCCCGGCGACGCCAACGAGACCGCGGCCTGCTGGCAGGTGGCGCTCGAGCGCCGTGACGGCCCGACGGTGCTGGTGCTCACCCGCCAGGACCTCCCGGTGCTGGAGCCGGTGCCCGCGAGCGTGCTCACCCGGCACGGGTCCCAGGTCGTGCGCGAGACCTCCGAGGAGCCCGACGTGGTCCTGATCGCGACCGGGTCGGAGGTGGCCCTTGTGTGTGCCGCCGCCGATGCGCTCGCCGAGCGCGGCGTTGCCGCCCGGGTCGTGTCGGTCCCGTGGCGCGAGCGGTTCGAAGAGGCGCTCGGCACCGACCCCGGACTGCTGCCGGACTGCCCGGCGGTGTGGGTGGAGGCCGGCGTGCCGCACGGGTGGCAGGCCCTCGCCCGGCCCGGCGACCAGGTCATCGGGCTGCGGCGGTTCGGCGCCAGCGCCCCTGGCCCGGTCGTCTACAGCGAGCTCGGTTTCACCGTTCCCGCGGTCGTCGAGGCCGCGCTGACCGGCATCCGTAGCAGGACAGAGGAGGAGTCGACATGCCGTACAAGCTGATGCGGATGCAGCGCGCGGACGCCAACCAGGCACCCGTGAAGCGACCCGTCATGCTCGCCATCGCCGGCGACAGCGCGGCGGGCAAGACCACCCTCACCAAGGGGCTGGTCGAGGCGCTCGGGCCGGAGCGCAGCACATCGGTCTGCGTGGACGACTACCACCGCTACGACCGGCAGGAGCGCAAGGGCCTGCCGTTCACCGCGCTGCACCCGGACTGCAACTACGTCGGGATCATGGAGCAGCACCTCCAGCTACTCGCCACAGGCCAGCCGATCCTCAAGCCGGTCTACGACCACGACACCGGCCGGCTCACCCGGCCCGAGCTCGTCGAGCCACGCGATTTCGTCATCGTCGAGGGCCTGCTGCCGCTGCACACGAAGCTGACCCGGGCGTGCTTCGACGTGACCGTCTACCTCAACCCCCCGGAGGAGGTCCGCCGGGAGTGGAAGATCAAGCGGGACACCCAGAAGCGCGGCTACACCGTCGACCAGGTGCTCGCCGAGATGGACCGCCGCGAGCCGGAGTCGGAGGCGTTCATCCGCCCCCAGCGGCGATCCGCCGATATCGTCGTCCGCTTCGCACCGATTGCAGGCCGGGAGGACCCGCCCGGCACGCCGCTGTCGGCCGAGCTGCTGCTGCGGCCGACCATCCGGCACCCGGACCTGAACGGGGTCCTCTCCAAGGGCGACCAGCGTGCGATCCACCTCAAACTGGCCCGGGACGAGGACGGCCGTCCCGTCGACGCGCTGCACGTCCACGGCTACGCGCCGCGCGAGGAGAGCCATGTGGTGGAGAAGGCCATCTGGTCGCAGCTCGGCGTGGACGCCGGCGACCCTCCGGACACGCTGGGCAAGCTCGACGTCGGTGAGCGCAGTGAGCCGCTGGCCATCACCCAGCTCCTCCTGCTCTACCACCTGCTGGAAGCCACCCGCTGACGGCTCGGCCCCGGCCCGATCTCGGGCCGGGGCAGTGGAGGCCCGCGCCCGGTTGCGGCGAGACGGTCACTGCTGTGAACAACGCCGCTAGCCGGGTCCACCCGCGAGCGAAGTGAAAAGACAGCACATGAACACGACCCTGATCGCCGTCGGCTGCGGGGTAGTCGCGCTCGCCGTCGGGTACGTCATCGGCGTCCTGTCCACCAAGCAGGCCGTGCGGGACTGCGAGGCCCAGCTCGAGGACTTCCTCGCCCACTGGGTCAAGACTGGCTTGACCGAGGAGTTCCCGGACTATGACTGACCAAGCAACGCACAGAGCACGCAGCCCGTCGTAGGCATCGGCTGGTTCCGACGATCCTCCGCCCTCGGTGCTGGTGATGCCCGACTCGCGTCACGAACGTTGACAGTCCGCGCCCTCCGCTACGTCTTGGCGCCAGCTGTCCCCGTGCCATCCCGCAAGTGAGGGAACCTCAATGCCCGTTTCCACGGCCCTCCATGGCCTGGCACAGCCCCCTGCTCTGCACGCCCCGCAGGCGGTCCTGGCCGTGCCCGCCGAGGTCGCCTGGTCTCGGTAGCGCACCGCTTCGCCTCGGACCTTCTCGCCCGCCTCCTGACGACAGGGACAGCGCCGAGCTCATCGTCGCCGAGCTCGCTTGAGGATTGGGTGGAACATGCAAGGTCAGCTCCCGGCCGACCCGCTACAGTGCGCAACGTGGCGGCGCGCCCACCAGGCCCTGCGCCAGCCACTGCGGCAACAAGTCGCCCAGCAAATATGAAGATCACGATCTATAGCTGGAATGTTATGCTTCTCGATTAAGGTTTGCCGGAGAGGGGGTCGACGGTGCCTGACTCGATGCCGACCTCGGTTGCTCTCGGCGTTGCAGGTGTCCAGGTCACGCCTGGCGATCATCTGTGCGCCTTCTACCGCGGCCCGGCTGCGCGCGACGAGATCCTGATCCCGTATCTCCGCGAGGGACTGCAGACCGGCGACAAGTGCATCTGCGTCGTGGACGCGAACGATCCCGAGGCGGTGCTGGCAGCCCTCGCCGCGGACCTCGACCGTGGACCGTGTCTGAGCAGTCAGCAGCTCGACGTTCAGCGATCAAGTGACACATACCTGCGTGAGGGCAGGTTCTCGACGGATGTCATGCTCGATTTCTGGGACGACGCGGTCGGCGGAGCTCTCGCTCATGGGTTCAGCTTTTCCCGGGCCGTGGGGGAGATGACCTGGTCACTGCGCCAGATGTCCGGGGTCGAAGAATTAGTGGAGTACGAGTCGAGGCTCAACCGCTTCCTGCCGCGTTACCCCCAGGTGGTCCTTTGCCTGTATGACCTCGACCGGTTCAGCGGCGGGATACTGCTGGACGTGCTGAAGACGCACCCAAAGGTTCTGGTCGGCGGCATGCTGGTCGCCAACCCCTACTACCTCGAGCCCGACGAGTTCCTCGCGACGAGGCAGTGAGGAGGCGATGAGTACGCCTGCGGTCCCGGCCGCACGCTCGGCAGCGCCGGACACGACACTGCGCGACCAGCTGAGCAACCTCCGCGGCCTGCTGATGCTCTCCATGCTGATGACTGAGAGCACCGACGAACGGCAGATCCTGCACCTGGCGACCACGTCGGTGGCGTCCTTCGGGCGCTGCCACGTCGAGGGCGTCTACTACCTGGGGGATGGGTGGCAGGCGACTCCGGCAGTGCGTCCGGAGGTGCGGGCGGCGATCGAGCCCCAGATCATGGCTCTCGGCCACAGCGGCGGTCTGGTCACCGTCCCCGGCCAGGGCTGGGGATGGGCGCTGCCAGTGCGCAGCCTCGACGAATACGTCGGTCACCTGATCGTGTCGGCCGGCGAGGAACCGTCGTCGGACGAGCAGTTCCTGCTTCAGGCACTCGCCCAGCAGACCGGTGTGGCCCTCGCGAACGCGCGGCTCCACGCGAAGGAACGGGCCGCCTCCGAGGAGCTGCGCACAGCCAACGCCGCGCTTGCCGAAACACTCGGCGCACTCGAACGGACCCTGCAGATCCACGACCGGTTCACCAGGGTCGCGGTCGCGGGCGAAGGGCAGGAGGGCATCGCGACCGCTCTGCATGAACTTACGGGGTTCCCCGTGGCCATCGAGGACCGATACGGCAACCTGCGGGCGTGGGCGGGCCCGAACAAACCCGGCCCGTACCCGAAGGATCCCCCAGCGCGCCGCGAGCAGATGCTGCGGCGCGCGGTGCGCGACGGGCGGCCGATCCGCGAGGGCGGGCGGTTGCTGGTAATCGCCAGTCCGCGCCCGGATATCCTCGGTGTCTTGGCGCTGGTGGACCCTGCCGGGGCGGCCCGGGACCAAGACCTGATCGCATTGGAGCACGGGGCGACCGTGCTGGCGATGGAACTCGTCCGCCTGCGCAGTTTGGCCGAGACCGAACTGCACTTGCGGCGTGACCTGGTTGAGGAACTACTGTCGGGTACCGATGAACAGAGCGCCTTGGCCCGCGCGCAGGCGCTGGGCTACGACTTGGAGCGCGTGCACAGGGTGATCGTCGTCGAGGGAGGCGCGCAGGCGCAGGACCCGGAGGCGCTGCTCCACGGCGTGCGCCGCGCGGCCGGTTCGACAGGTGTCGGCTCGCTGCTGATGACCCGTGGTGACGCTGTGGTCCTGCTCGCCGACCGCGTGGTGCCCTGGGATCGGTTCCGCACGGCCGTCGTGGCCGAACTGGGCGGCGGCCGGTGCCGGATCGGGGTCGGCGGCCCTTGTGAGCGACCCGGGGAGTTCCCGCGCTCCTACGGCGAGGCATTGCTCGCGCTGAAGATGCAAAGCACCGCGCACGGCAGCGACCGCGTGGTCAGTTACGAGGATCTGGGCGTGTACCGGCTCCTCGGCGAGGTCGGGGACCCGGCAGCAGTCGAGCGGTTCGTGCGGCATTGGTTGGGACCGCTCCTGGACTACGACGCCAGCAAGCGGTCCGACCTGGTCAACACGTTGAGCTGGTATCTCGAGTGCGGTGGACACTACGACTCCACGGCGGCGGCTCTGTCGGTGCATCGCAGCACACTCAAGTACCGGCTGCAGCGGATTCGCGAGATCTCGGGGCATGACCTTGCGAATCCGGACACCCACTTCAATCTGCAGCTGGCCACCCGGGCCTGGCGGACGCTCGAAACACTGCGCTCCCGTCCCAGGACCGCAGGGGACTGCTGATCAGCTGCGATCCCGAGGTGGGGGCGATAACGGATTCGTGGACGCGGTCGCATTCCCGTCTGTCGATCTCGCTCGCCGCACGGCGGAATTCGTCCGCAAGGTGGCGATCCCGGCCGAGGAGGAGTGCGGCGGTGTGTCCGCCGCCGGGGGAGAGGCGCCGCGGACGCGCCTGAGGGAGGCCGCCCGAAGCGCGGCGTGTTCGCCGCCTGTCCTGCCCGAGTTCGGCGGCCACGGCCTGGACTTGCGCGGACGGCACTGATCTTCGAGGAGGCCGGATAATCGTTGTTCGGCCCGCCGGTGCTGAACTGGCGGCGCCCGACGGGGGCAACACGCACATGCTCGAGGCGATCGCCACGCCGGAGCGGACGGGCGCGGCGTACGCGATGTGCATGGCCCGCACCGCGCAGGACATCGCGGTGGCGCGGGCCGCGGACAGCCGGCCGTTCGCGGCCCGGCTGGCCGACGGTATGGTCCAGCTGATGGTCGCCGACAACGAGATCGATACCGCCGCCCCCCCCGCGGGCTTGATCCACCAGCCGTGCGGGGAACTCGACCAGGGCCGGTCCGAGGCGCAGCCCACCGCGATGACCATGACGTTCACGGCCGAGGCAGTGTGGGGGTCGTCGACCACTCGCTGCAGATCGACGCTATTCGTGGTGAGTGATGGGGAAGCGTACGGCGGCGCCCTCAGCGGACGAAGAGCGAGGCCTTGTCCGCCAGGTCGAGGACGTACTGCGGGAGCAGGCCGAGCGCCAGGGTGACCAGGACGCCGAGGCCGATGGAAGTGGCCGTCAACGCGCTGGGGACAGCGACGGACGGCCCGCTGGGCTCCGGCTCGGAGAAGAACATCAGGACGATGACCCGGAGGTAGACGAACGCCGCGACTGCCGAGGACAGCGCACCCGCGATCACCAGCGGCACCGCTCCGCCCGCCGCTGCCGCCTGGAAGACGGCGAACTTCCCGGCGAACCCCGATGTCAGCGGGATGCCGGCGAAAGCCAGCAGGAAGAGGGTGAAAACCGCCGCCAGCAGCGGGGAGCGGCGGCCCATGCCGGCCCAGCGGGAGAGGTGGGTGGCCTCGCCGCCCGCGTCGCGGACCAGGGTGATGACGGCGAAGGCGCCGAAGGTCACGAAGGAGTACGCGGCCAGGTAGAAGAGGGCCGAGGACAGGGCCGCCTTGCTGGTGGCGATCACCCCCGTGAGGACGAAACCGGCGTGGGCGATGGAGGAGTACGCCAGCAGCCGCTTCACATCGGTCTGGGCGACGGCCAGCACCGCACCGATGACCATGGTGAGGATCGCCACCCCCCACAGCACCGGCCGCCAGTCCCACCGCATGTCCGGGACGGCGACGTACAGCAGCCGCAGCAGCGCGCCGAAGGCCGCGACCTTGGTGGTAGCGGCCATGAAGCCGGTGACCGGTGTCGGGGCGCCCTGGTAGACGTCCGGCGTCCACATGTGGAACGGAACCGCGCCGACCTTGAACAGCAGCCCCACCAGCACCATAGTGCCGCCGATCAGCAGCAGGGCGCTGTTCGTGGTGGTGCCCAGCGCCGGGGCCGCCGGGAACCGGCCGGCGATGACGTCGGCGATGCCGCCGAGCGAGACGGTGCCGGCGTAGCCGTACAGCAGGGCCGTTCCGAACAGGAAGAACGCCGAGGCGAAGGCGCCGAGCAGGAAGTACTTGACCGCGGCCTCCTGGGAGAGCAGGCGGCGGCGCCGGGCCAGGGCGCACATCAGGTACAGCGGCAGCGAGAAGACCTCCAGCGCGACGAACATCGTCAGCAGGTCGGCTGCCGCCGGGAAGAGCAGCATGCCGCCGACCGCGAACATCGTCAGCGGGAAGACCTCGGTGGTCGCGGACCCCGCCCGAACGGCAGCCCTCTCGGCGTCGCTGCCGGGCACTGCGGCCGCCTGCGGGGCGAAGGCGTCCACGGGCGCGCCGTCCGCGCCGCGCGGCTCCAGCCGCCGCTCGGCGAAGGCGAGCACCGCGACGATGGAGACCAGCAGAATGACGCCCTGCAGGAACAGCGCCGGGCCATCCACGGCGACCGCGCCCATGGCAGCCAGGTTGGCCTTGTTGGAGGCGTAGCCGCACGTGGCGAGCGTGACGACGGTGCCGACGGCGGCGGTCAGCCCCAGCAGGGCGACGGCCACCTGAGTGGTGCGGCGGATGCGGCGGGGCAGGAACGCCTCGGCGAGGATGCCGACGACAGCGGCGCCGAACACGACGAGCATGGGCGCCAGCTGCCCGTACTCGACCTTCGGGGCAGGGATGCCGGCGGTGTCGCCCGCCGCCGTCCACACGGTGTAGGCAGCTCCCGATGCGAGGGCGCTCACTTCGCCTCACCTCCGGCGTTCTCGTGGATGGGGGAGTGCGAGAACCCGCCGCGCTGTCCTGCGGCCGGGTGGACGGGCTTCGGATCCATGCGATGGACCTCGGCGAGTGTGGCCTCGACCGCCGGGTTGACGATGTCCGTGACGGCCTTGGGGTAGACGCCGAGCCCGATCAGCAGGGCCACCAGCGGGGTCACCACGAGCAGCTCCCTGGCCCTGAGGTCGGCCATGGGGGCCACGCTCTCCTTCACGGGGCCGGTCATGGTGCGCTGGTACAGCACCAGCACGTACAAAGCGGAGAGGACGATGCCGAAGGTGGCGACGACGCCCAGCGTCGGGTAGCGGGTGAAGGTGCCGACCAGCACCAGGAATTCGCTGACGAAGGGTGCCAGCCCCGGCAGCGACAGGTTGGCCAGGCCGCCCACGAGGAACGCTCCGGCGAGCACGGGGGCGATCTTCTGCACGCCGCCGTAGTCGGCGATCAGGCGGCTGCCGCGCCGCGAGATCAGGAACCCGGCGACCAGCATCAGCGCGGCGGTGGCGATGCCGTGGCTGACCATGTACAGGGTGGCGCCGCTCTGACCCTGGGTGGTCATCGCGAAGATGCCCAGGATGATGAAGCCGTAGTGGGAGATGGACGCGTAGGCGATCAGCCGCTTGATGTCCTTCTGGCCGACCGCGAGCAGCGCCCCGTAGATGATCCCGATCACAGCGAGCACCAGGATCGCGGGCGCGAAGAACTTCGATGCGTCGGGGAACAGCCCGAGGCACAACCGCAGCATCGCGAAGGTGCCGACCTTGTCGACGACCGCGGTGATCAGGGCCGCGGTGCCGGCGGTGGTCTCGCCCATGGCACCCGGCAGCCAGGTGTGCAGCGGCCACAGCGGGGCCTTGACGGCGAAGGCGAAGAAGAAGCCGAGGAAGAGCGCGCACTCCGTCGCCGGGTCGATGGACAGCTTGCCGTCGCGGATCGCACGGGTGAGGGTGGCCAGGTCGAAGCTGCCGTCGCCCCCGCTGCCGATCCCGGCCCGGGCGGAGAGCGTGTACAGCCCGATCACGGCGGCCAGCATCACCAGGCCGCCGAGCAGGTTGTAGAGCAGGAACTTCACGGCCGCGTGCGAACGCTGCCCGGCCGCCTCGTCACTGCCCGCCCGGTCGCCGAAGCCGCCGATGAGGAAGTACATCGGGATGAGCATGGCTTCGAAGAAGACGTAGAAGAGGAAGACGTCGGTGGCCAGGAAGGACACCAGCACCATCGCCTCAACGGCGAGGACCAGGGCGAAGAAGACCTGGGTGCGGCGGCGGTTCCCGAACGACCTCTCGGGCAGAGACTCCGGGTCGGCGTCGTGCCAGGAGGCGAGCATCACCAGCGGCACGAGCACGGCGGTCAGCAGCACCAGCACCGTGCCGATGCCGTCCACGCCGAGCGAGAAGGCCATCCCGAAGGTCTTGATCCAGGCATACGACTCGGTGAACTGGTAGCGGGCGCCGCCGGGATCGAAGCGTCCGGCAATGACGGCAGCCAGGGCCAGGGTGACGGAGGCAAAGATCAGGGCGACGGCCTTGGCGCTGCGCCGCCGGGCATCCGTTGTCGCGGCGGGCAGCGCGGCCGTGACGACCGCGCCGACCGCCGGGACGGCGGCGGTGACAGTCAGCAGCGGGAATGAGCTCATCACACCGACCTCATCTGGAGAATGGCGGCGACCAGCACCCCGGCACCGCCGAATATCGAAAGTGCGTACGATCGGACGTATCCGTTCTGGACGCGGCGCAGCCAGCCGGACAGTCCGCCGACCGCGGCGGCGGTGCCGTTGACCATGCCGTCGACGACCGAGCGGTCGAGGTGGACCAGGCCGCGGGTGAGGTATTCGCCGGGCTTGACGAACACGACGTGGTTGAAGTCGTCCTGGAGCAGATCGCGGCGCGCGGCCCGGGTGAGGAGCGAGCCACGGGGCGCCGCGACGGGGACGGGCCTGCGTCCGTACTGCGCCCAGGCGAGCCCGGCACCGATGGCGAGCACGGCCATCGTGGCGAGGGTGACGGTCGCTGCGCTGACGGGCGGATGCGCTTCGGCGTGTCCGGTGACCGGCTCCAGCCAGTGCAGGAACGCGTCGTTCAGGCTGAACACGCCGCCGGCGAAGACCGACCCGAAGGCGAGCAGGATCATCGGGATTGTCATGACCTTGGGCGACTCGTGCGGGTGCGGCATCTCCCCGGGGTGCACCTCGATTCCGGGCTCGACGCTGTGCGCCGTGCCGGGATCGGGGGCCGGCTGCCACCGCTTCTCACCGAAGAAGGTCAGCAGCATCACGCGGGTCATGTAGTACGCGGTGATGGCCGCGCCCAGCAGGGCCGCGCCGCCGAGGATCCAGCCCTCGGTGCCGCCCTTGGCGAAGGCCGCCTCGATGATCTTGTCCTTGGAGAAGAAGCCGGACAGGCCGGGGAAGCCGATGATGGCCAGATAGCCGAGGCCGAAGGTGACGAAGGTGATCGGCATGTACGTCCGCAGGCCGCCGTACCTGCGCATGTCGACCTCGTCGTTCATGGCGTGCATGACCGAGCCGGCGCCGAGGAACAGCCCGGCCTTGAAGAAGCCGTGCGTGACCAGGTGCATGATCGCGAAGACGTAGCCGATGGGGCCGAGGCCCGCGGCCAGGACCATGTAGCCGATCTGCGACATCGTCGAGCCGGCCAGCGCCTTCTTGATGTCGTCCTTCGCGCAACCGACGATCGCACCGAAGACCAGCGTGACCGCGCCGACCGCCACGACCGCCGCCTGGGCCTGCGACGCCGCGTTGAAGATCGCACCCGACCTGGTGATCAGGTAGACGCCGGCGGTCACCATGGTCGCCGCGTGGATGAGGGCCGAGACCGGGGTCGGGCCCTCCATCGCGTCACCGAGCCAGGACTGCAACGGCACCTGGGCCGACTTGCCGCACGCGGCGAGCAGCAGCATCAGCGCGATCGCGGTGAGCGTGCTCTCGCCGGTCCTGTCGACCGAGGCCGGCACCGGCTCAAAGGCGAACGTGCCGAAGGTCGTGAACATCAGCATGATCGCGACCGACAGACCCATGTCGCCGACGCGGTTGACGAGGAACGCCTTCTTCGCCGCCGTGGCCGCGGACGGCTTGTGCTGCCAGAAGCCGATCAGCAGGTACGACGCCAGGCCGACGCCTTCCCACCCGACGTACAGCAGCAGGTAGTTGTCGGCGACGACGAGCAGCAGCATCGCCGCGAGAAAGAGGTTGAGGTAGCCGAAGAAGCGGCGGCGCCGCTCGTCGTGCTCCATGTAGCCGATCGAGTAGATGTGGATCAGCGTGCCCACACCGGTGATCAGCAGGACGAAGGTCATCGACAGCTGGTCCAGTTGGAAGGCCACGTCCGCGTGGAAGCCTCCGACGGGAATCCAGCTGTACATGTACTGGTGGATGGCGCGGTGTTCGCCGTCCCGGCCCAGCATGCCGGCGAAGAGCACCGCCCCGACCACGAACGAGGCCGCCGCGAGGGCGCAGCCGATCCAGTGGCCCGTACGATCGAGCCGCCTGCCGCCGCACAGCAGCACCGCAGCGCCGAGAAGCGGCGCAGCGACGAGCAATCCGATGAGGTTCTCCACTGTCTGCGACCCCTTACAGCTTCATGAGGCTGGCGTCGTCGACCGAGGCCGAGTGGCGGGTACGGAAAATCGTCACGACGATCGCCAGGCCGACCACGACCTCGGCCGCGGCGACGACCATCGTGAAGAAGGCGATGATCTGGCCGTCGAGGTTGCCGTGCATGCGCGAGAAGGTGACGAACGCGAGGTTGCAGGCGTTCAGCATCAGCTCGATGCACATGAAGACGACGATCGCGTTGCGCCGGATCAGCACGCCCGCCGCGCCGATGCTGAACAGCAGGGCCGCGAGATAGAGGTAGTTGACCGGATTCACGGGGTGGCCTCCCCCTCGGTGAATGTCGCAGCGAAGGCCCGCTCGGCCGCCTCGTCCGCGGCGCCATCAGTGAGCGCAGCACGCGAGGTGTCGGCAATGCGGCGCCGCGGGGGCGTACGGCCCAGCCGGTTGGCGCTGGAAGTCTCCAGCTGTTCGAGCCGACGCAGCATGTCCCGGCTGACCTCGCGCATCTGGCCGCGGGCCCGCAGCGTGGGGTTGACCGACACCTCGGCGGTGGTGCCGTCCGGCAACAAGCCGGCGATGTCGACCCCGTTGTGCCAGGCGTAGACGCCAGGGGCCGGCAGCGGGGTGACCTGAACGCCCTCGCGCACCCGCCGCTCGGCGAGCTCACGCTGTGTGTGGCGGACCTCGGTGCGCTCCCGGTGGGTGAGCACCATCGCCCCGACGGCGGCCGTGATCAGCAGCGCGCCGGTGATCTCGAAGGCCCAGACGTAGCGGGTGAAGATGAGCTCGGCGAGACCCTGGACGTTGCCCTTCGCGTTGGCCTTCGCCAGGCCGGTGAAGGTACGCAGCTTGGCGTCGGTGATCCCAGTGATCAGCAGGACGCCGAAGCCGAGGCCGCACAGAGCGGCGCCCCAGCGCTGCCCCTTGAGGGTCTCCTCGAGCGAGTCGGCGGCGGTGACGCCCACCAGCATGACGACGAAGAGGAACAGCATCATGATCGCGCCGGTGTAGACGACGATCTGCACCACGCCGAGGAAGGCCGCGCCCTGCGCCATGTAGCAGACGGCGAGTGCCAGCATGGTGGCAGCGAGGCAGAGCGCGCTGTGCACCGCCTTCTTCAACCACACCATGCCGAGGGCACCGCCAACCGCGATCACAGCGAGCACCCAGAACTGCACGGCCTCGCTGGTGGAGGTGGCGATGGCAGCGGCGAGCGAAGGGACGGTCATGCCTGGCTCACCTCCTCCCGGTCGGCCTTCTTGGTGGGCTGCCGCGTCCTGGTGCCGGGGGCCGCGCCGGTGACCCTGCCGCGGTAGTAGTCACCTTCGTCGGTGTCCGGGTACATGGCGTGCGGTGGAGCGACCATGCCCTCGGTGAGCCCGGCGAGCAGTTGCTCCTTGGTGAAGATCAGGCCGGTGCGGTTGCTGTCGGCGAGCTCGTACTCGTTGGTCATCGTCAGCGCCCGGGTCGGGCACGCCTCGATGCACAGCCCGCAGAAGATGCAGCGGGCGTAGTTGATCTGGTAGACCGCCCCGTATCGCTCGCCCGGCGAGTAGCGCTCCTCGTCGGTGTTGTCGGCGCCCTCGACATAGATGGCGTCGGCGGGGCAGGCCCAGGCGCACAGCTCGCAGCCGACGCACCTCTCGAGTCCGTCCGGGTGCCGGTTGAGCTGGTGGCGGCCGTGGAAACGGGGCGCGGTGGGCTTCTTGTACTCCGGGTACTGCTCTGTGAGGCGCTTTTTGAACATGGCCTTGAAGGTCACGCCGAATCCGGCGACCGGGCCCAACATGTCAGGCATCCTCGGCTCCCTTCGGGGTGGAGGTACCGCCGACGGCGGCGGGTTCGCCGGACTCCCAGAACTGCGCCTGAGGCTGCTGCACGCGGCTTCGGCGGCGCGGTACGGACGGCAGTTGCTGCCCCGGCATGGGCGGCACCGGGTAGCCTCCGGCCATCGGGTCGAAGGTGTCCGGCAGCGCGTGCTTCACCGGCTTCTCCTTGTGCCGGAACAGGTTCCACACCAGGGAGAGCAGCAGGATCGTGGCGACCGGCGCCCCGACGTGGAGAACGACCTCGGCGATGTCGTAGCCCTCGTTGCGCAGCGCCCGGACGGCGGCGACCATCAGCACCCACACCAGCGAGACCGGGATAAGGACCTTCCAGCCGAGCTTCATGAACTGGTCGTAGCGCAGCCGGGGCAGCGTGCCGCGCAGCCAGATGAAGAGGAACAACAGCAGCTGGATCTTGATGGTGACCCAGAGCATCGGCCACCAGCCGTGGTTGGCGCCCGCCCAGAAGGCGCTGATCGGCCATGGCGCCCGCCAGCCGCCGAGGAAGAGAGTGCTGGCCAGCGCCGAGACGGTGACCATGTTGACGTACTCGGCAAGCATGAACAACGCGAACTTTAGCGAGGAGTACTCGGTGTTGAAGCCGCCCACCAGCTCGCCCTCCGCCTCCGGGAGGTCGAAGGGCGCCCGGTTGGTCTCCCCGACCATCGACACGGTGTAGACCAGGAAGGAGACCGGCAGCACGATCGCGAACCAGGTGTGCTGCTGCGCCTCCACGATCTGTGACGTCGACATCGACCGGGAGGAGAGGAACACGGCGGCGAACGACAGACTCATGGCTATCTCGTACGAGACCATCTGCGCCGCCGAGCGCAGTCCGCCGAGCAGTGGGTACGTCGAGCCGGACGACCAGCCGGCGAGTACGATGCCGTAGATCCCGACCGAGGCGACGGCCAGGATGTAGAGCACGCCGACCGGCAGGTCGGTGAGCTGCATCGTGGTACGGGTGCCGAAGATTGACACTTGGTGGTCGGCCGGCCCGTACGGGATGACCGCGAAGGCCATGAAGGCGGGGATCGCACTGACGATCGGGGCCAGGATGTAGACGGCCTTGTCGGCGCCGGCGACGACGAGGTCCTCCTTGAGGGCCAGCTTCACGCCGTCGGCGAGCGACTGCAGCAAGCCCCACGGACCGTGTCGGTTGGGGCCGATCCGCAGCTGCATCCAGGCGACGACCTTGCGCTCCCAGACGATCGCGATGAGCACCGTGACGGTCAGGAACACGAACACGAAGACGGCCTTGAGCAGGACCAGCCACAACGGGTCGCGGCCGAAGAAGCCGAGCTGGTCGTCGGCGGTGGCGAGGGTGGTGAGGGAGTGGTTCATCGGCTCTCCTTCCCGCCGGTGTCTCCGCCGGTGGTGGCCGGCGCGATGCCGACGACGCGCCCGGGTCCCGCGCCCAGGGTGTGGACGGCGCCACCGTCGGTTGAGTTGAGCGGGATCCACACCACGCGGTCGGGCATCCCCGGCGTGGCGGCCAGCGGCAAGGTGAGGGAACCGGCGGGGCCGGTCACGGTGACTGCGCCGCCGTCCACGGCGCCGATCTCGGCAGCAGTGGTGGGCGACATCCGGGCCAGCACCGGGTGGCGGGTGCCGGCCAGGTGGGCATCGCCGTCCTGGAGCGCGCCGTTGTCCAGCAGCTGCCGCCAGCCGCCCAGCACCGCCTCCCCCGCGCCCGGGCGGGGCAGCGCCTCGGGGGCATCGGCAAGGGCGTCCGGCCGCGCGCCGGTCCATGGCCCGAGGGCGTCCAGCTCACGCCGGACCGTGGTGGGGTCGGGCAGGCCCAGGTGCACGCCCATGGCGTCGGCCAGCATGCTGAGCACCCGTAGGTCGGACGGGAGGTGAGGCTGCGTCAGCTGATCGGGCTTGAGGGCGGCATCGAAGACCCGCACCCGGCCCTCCCAGGTGAGGAAGGCGCCGGCCTTCTCCGCCACGGCCGCCACCGGCAGCACCACATCGGCGCGGGCGGTGACGGCGGAGGGCCGCAGCTCCAGGCTGACCAGGAACGGCACCCGGTCCAGCGCCTCCTCGGCGGCGGCCGGGTCCGGTAGGTCCGCCGTCTCCACCCCGCCGACCAACAGCGCCCCCAAGTCGCCGCCCGCGGCGGCCGCCAGGATCTGGCCGGTGTCGCGGCCGTATCCCGCGGGAAGCGAGGCGATGCCCCAGACGGCTGCGGTCTGGGCGCGGGCGTCCGGATCGTTGTCGGGTCGTCCGCCAGGCAGCAGGCCCGGCAGGGCTCCGGCCTCCACCGCGCCCCGCTCCCCGGCGCGCCGCGGGATCCAGGCGAGCTGGGCCCTGGTGGCCGCGGCGAGCCGCAGGGCGGCAGTGAGCGCCCCGGGTGCTGTGGCCAGGCGCTCGCCGACCAGGATCGCCGCGCCAGGACTGCGCAGCGCCTTGGCCGCCTCCTGCCCCGCGTCCTCCAGCCCCACCCCGCCGGCGAGGGCGTCGAGCCACTCGGCCTCGGTTCCGGGCGTGGCCGGCAGCAGTGCGCCACCGAGTTTGGTCAGGCCCCGGGAGGCATGGGTGGCGATGGAGAAGACCTTCAGGCCCTTGCGCGCCGCCTTGCGCAGCCGCAGGAAGACGATCGGCGACTCCTCCTCCGGCTCGAAGCCCGCGAGCAGCACGGCCGGTGCGGCCTCCAGGCTGCGGTAGGTCACCCCGCTGCCGTCCAGGTCGATGCCATGCCCGGCGACGGCGGCAGCCAGGAAGTCGGCCTCCTCGCCGCTGTGCGGGCGGGCCCGGAAGTCGATGTCGTTGGTGCCGAGCACCACCCGGGCGAACTTGGCGTAGGCGTAGGCGTCCTCGACCGTGACCCGGCCGCCGACCAGGACCCCGACGCCAGCGGCTGTGCCGCGGCCGGCCCGGTCGCGTGCGGCGGCGAGTCCGGCAGCGGCGATTTCCAGCGCCTCCGGCCAGGAGGCGGGGACCAGTTCACCGGTGGCGGAGTCGCGGACCAGCGGCGTGGTCAGCCGGTCGCGCAGTTGCGCGTAGCGGAACGCGAAGCGGCCCTTGTCGCAGTTCCACTCCTCGTTGACCTCCGGGTCGTCCCCGGCGAGCCGCCGCAGCACCTTGCCGCGCCGGTGGTCGGTGCGCATCGCACAGCCCGCGGCGCAGTGCTCGCAGACGCTCGGCGAGGAGGTGAGGTCGAACGGTCGTGACCGGAAGCGGTAGGCGGCCGAAGTCAGGGCGCCGACCGGGCAGATCTGGATGGTGTTGCCGGAGAAGTACGACCGGAAGTCGTCGCCCTCGCCGGTGCCCACCTGCTGCAGCGCGCCGCGCTCCACCAGGTCGATGAAGGAGTCGCCGGCGATCTGGTGGGAGAAGCGGGTGCAGCGGGCGCACAGCACGCACCGCTCCCGGTCCAGCAGGATCTGTGTGGAGATCGGAACGGGCTTGGCGTACGTCCGCTTGCGGCCCTCGAAGCGGCTCTCGGCCTGCCCGGCGCTCATGGCCTGGTTCTGCAGCGGGCACTCGCCGCCCTTGTCACAGACCGGGCAGTCCAGCGGATGGTTGATCAGCAGCAGCTCCATCACCCCGCGCTGCGCCTTCTCGGCGGCCGGCGAGGTGAGCTGGGTCCGTACGACCATGCCCTGGCTGGCCGTCGTCGTGCACGAGGTGAGCGGTTTGCGCTGGCCCTCGACCTCGACGATGCACTGGCGGCAGGCGCCGACGGGGTCCAGCAGCGGGTGGTCGCAGAAGCGCGGGATCTCGATGCCGAGCAGCTCGGCGGCCCGGATGACGAGCGTGCCCTTGGGCACGCTGATCTCGATGCCGTCGATGGTGACGGTGACGAGGTCCTCCGGCGGGACCGGCGCGGCTCCGCCCCCGGCGGGAGCGTTCGTGGCGATGGTCATGGTGACGCGAGCACCCCCTTGGTGGCGGTCTTGTGGTCGTCGGCCCAGGCCGTGGACTTCGCCGGGTCGAAGGGGCACCCCTGGCCGGTGATGTGCTGCTCGTACTCGTCCCGGAAGTACGTCAGCGAGGAGAAGACCGGGCTGGCGGCGCCGTCGCCCAGCGCGCAGAAGGACTTGCCGTTGATGTTGTCCGCGATGTCGGTGAGCTTGTCGAGGTCGCTCATCGCGCCCTTGCCCGCCTCGATGTCACGGAGCAGCTGCACCAGCCAGTACGTGCCCTCGCGGCAGGGGGTGCACTTGCCGCAGGACTCGTGGGCGTAGAACTCGGTCCAGCGGGTCACGGCGCGCACCACGCAGGTGGTCTCGTCGAAGCACTGGAGTGCCTTGGTGCCGAGCATGGAGCCCTCCGCGCCCACGCCCTCGTAGTCCAGCGGCACGTCGAGGTGCTCGTCGGTGAGCAGCGGAGTGGACGAGCCGCCCGGGGTCCAGAACTTCAGCCGGTGGCCCGGCCGCATGCCGCCGCTCAAGTCGAGGAGCTGACGGAGCGTGATGCCGAGCGGGGCCTCGTACTGGCCGGGGCGGGCGACGTGGCCGGAGAGCGAGTAGAGCGTGAAGCCCGGGGACTTCTCGCTGCCCATCGACCGGAACCAGTCCTTGCCCTTGTGCAGGATCGCGGGAACCGAGGCGATGGACTCGACGTTGTTGACGACAGTGGGGCAGGCGTACAGGCCGGCGACGGCTGGGAAGGGGGGTCGCAGCCGGGGCTGGCCGCGGCGGCCTTCGAGGGAGTCCAACAGGGCGGTCTCCTCGCCGCAGATGTACGCGCCGGCGCCGGCGTGCACGGTGAGTTCGAGGTCGAAGCCGCTGCCCTGGATGTCCTTGCCGAGGTAGCCCGCTTCGTACGCCTCGGCGACGGCGTGGTGCAGCCGGCGCAGTACGGGGACGACTTCGCCGCGCAGATAGATGAAGGCGTGGTTCGAGCGGATCGCATGGCAGGCGATGACGATGCCCTCGATGAGCGCGTGCGGGTTGGCGAACAGGAGGGGGATGTCCTTGCAGGTGCCGGGCTCGGACTCGTCGGCGTTGACCACGAGATAGTGCGGCTTGCCATCGCCCTGCGGGATGAACTCCCACTTCATCCCGGTGGGGAAGCCCGCGCCGCCGCGTCCGCGCAGCCCCGCCTCCTTCACCAGGGCGATCACGTCGTCGGGGGGCATCTGCAGGGCCTTGCGCAGCCCTTGGTAGCCGTCATGGCGGCGGTAGGTCTCCAGGGTCCAGGACTGCGGCTCGTCCCAGAAGGCGGTGAGCACCGGCGTGAGCAGCTTCTCCGGCCCCATCCCCTCGAGAAGGACGTCGGCGGTCACCGGCCCTCCCTCCCTTCCGGACCGGCAGGGCGGCCGGGGTCGGACACGGCGGTGTCCAGCGGGACGCTGCCGGTGCCGGCCAGGGTCTCGCCCCTGGCCAGTCGCAACCCGGCGAGAGAGGGTTCGCCGCCGGCCCCGGAGGCGTCCAGCACGCCGGGTCGCTGGTCCGGGCACCCGGCGAGGATGCGGGCCGTTTCCCGGAATGTGCAGAGCGGAGCGCCACGGGTGGGAAGGACCGTGCGGCTCGCCCGCAGGTCGTCGACGAGCTGCTTGGCGCTTTCAGGCGTCTGGTTGTCGAAGAACTCCCAGTTGACCATCACCACGGGCGCGTAGTCGCAGGCCGCGTTGCACTCGACGTGCTCAAGGGAGATCGCTCCGTCCTCGGTGGTCTCGTTGTTCTCGATCCCGAGGTGCTCCTTGAGCTCGGCGAAGATCTGGTCGCCGCCGAGCACCGCGCACAGGGTGTTGGTGCACACTCCGACGTGGTAGCGGCCGGCGGGCCTGCGCCGGTACATGGTGTAGAAGGTGGCGACGGCGGTGACCTCAGCCGTGGTCAGGTCCAGCTGCTCGGCGCAGAACCGGATACCGGTGCTGCTGACGTACCCCTCCTCGGACTGCACCAGGTGCAGCAACGGCAGTAGCGCCGAGCGCGGCACCGGGTACCGCCCGATGATCTCCTGGGCGTCGGCCTCCAGCCGCGCTTTCACCTCTGCCGGGAAGGCGGGCGCCGGCAGCGCCGGCATGCCCAGCCCCACGGGTTCGTTTTCGTGTACCGTCATCGGTCCACACCTCCCATCACCGGGTCGATTCCGGCCACCGCGACGATGACGTCGGCGACCTGGCCGCCTTCGCACATCGCTGCCATGGACTGCAGGTTGGTGAAGGACGGGTCCCGGAAGTGGATCCGGTAAGGGCGGGTGCCGCTGTCGCTGACCGCGTGCACCCCCAGCTCGCCCCGGGGCGACTCGACGGCCGCGTACGCCTGTCCCGGCGGGACCCGGAAGCCCTCGGTCACGAGCTTGAAGTGGTGGATCAGGGCCTCCATGGAGGTGCCCATGATCTTCTTGATGTGGTCGAGGGAGTTACCCATGCCGTCGGGGCCGAGGGCGAGTTGGGCGGGCCAGGCGATCTTCTTGTCGGCGACCATCACCGGGCCGGGCTCCAGCCGGTCCAGGCACTGCTCGACGATCCGCAGCGACTGCCGCATCTCCTCCAGGCGGACCAGGAAGCGCCCGTAGGAGTCGCAGCTGTCGGCGGTGGCGACCTCGAAGTCGTAGGTCTCGTAACCGCAGTATGGGTCGGACTTGCGCAGGTCGTGCGGCAGGCCGGTGGAGCGCAGGATCGGCCCTGTGATGCCCAGTGCCATGCAGCCGGCCAGGTCGAGACAGCCGACGTCGACCAGCCGGGCCTTGAAGATCGGGTTGTTCGTGGCGAGTTTGTCGTACTCGTGCATCCGAGAGCGCAGCAGCGCGACACCCTCGCGGATCTGGTCGACGGCTCCCGGGGGTAGGTCCTGGGCGAGGCCCCCCGGGCGGACGTACGCATGGTTCATCCGCAGACCGGTGATCAGCTCGAAGATGTCGAGGATTACCTCGCGGTCCCGGAAGCCGTAGATCATGAGGGTGGTGGCGCCGAGCTCCATGCCGCCCGTGGCGAGGGCCACCAGGTGCGAGGAGATGCGATTCAGCTCCATCAGCAGCACGCGCAGCACGGTGGCCCGCTCCGGGATCCGGTCCTGGATGCCGAGCAGCTTCTCCACCGCCATGCAGTACGCCGTCTCGTTGTGGAGTGGCGCGAGGTAGTCCATCCGCGTGACGAAGGTGGTGCCCTGCGTCCAGGTCCGGTACTCGAGGTTCTTCTCGATGCCGGTGTGCAGGTAGCCGATGCCGCAGCGGGCCTCGGTCACCGTCTCGCCGTCGATCTCCAGGATGAGCCGGAGCACGCCGTGTGTGGACGGGTGCTGCGGGCCCATGTTGACGACGATCCGCTCGTCGGCTGTGTCGGCGGCTGCCGCGACGACCTCGTCCCAGTCGCCACCGGTGACGGTGAAGACCCGGCCCTCGGTGGTCTCCCGGGCTGTCGCCTCTGCATATGTCTCGGACATCAGCTGTACGACCTCCGCTGGTCCGGAGCCGGGATCTGGGCGCCCTTGTACTCGACGGGGATGCCGCCGAGCGGGTAGTCCTTGCGCTGCGGGAAGCCCTGCCAGTCGTCGGGCAACAGGACCCGGGTGAGAGCGGGGTGCCCGTCGAAGACGATGCCGAAGAAGTCGTACGTCTCGCGCTCGTGCCAGTCGTTGGTGGGGTAGACCGAGACGGTGGACGGGATGTGCGGGTCGGTGTCCGGCGCCGAGACCTCCAGTCGGATCAGCCGCCCGTGGGTGACCGACCGCAGGTGGTACACGGCGTGCAGCTCGCGGCCCGTGTTGCCGGGGTAGTGCACTCCGCTCACCCCGAGGGACAGCTCGAAGCGCAGGGCGGGGTCGTCCCGCAGCGTCCTGGCGACCTGGAGCAAGTGCTCGCGCCGGATGTGGAAGGTCAGCTCGCCGCGGTCGACGACGGCCTTCTCGATGGCCTTCTCGGGCGCCAGACCCTGCTCCTCCAGAGCACCCTCGAGCTCGTCGGCGACCTCGTCAAAGTCTCCCTTTGCACCTCGGCCGCGTGGACCGCCGTACGGGCGGGCGGTCGCGCCGGGTAGCCGCACGGACCGTACGAGGCGTCCGTAGCCGGAGGTACCCCCAGAGTCGCCGCTGCCGAACATGCCGCGCCGCGTGTCGATCACTTCGCCGAGCTCGCCGCGCGGGACGGGCGGAGAACCGTTCTTCCCCGCGTCGCCATTCCGCCCGGCACCGTTGATGGCGCTCATCGCAGCAGCCCCTTCATCTCGATGGTCGGGACCGCACGCAGCGCCTCCTGCTCGGCCTGCTTCTCCGCCCGGAGGCGGTTCACGCCGAGCTTCTCCTCGCGGATCTTCTGGTGGAGCTTGAGGATCGCGTCCAGCAGCATCTCGGGGCGGGGCGGGCAGCCGGGCAGATAGATGTCGACGGGGACGATGTGGTCGACGCCCTGGACGATCGCGTAGTTGTTGAACATGCCGCCGGAGGAGGCGCACACGCCCATGGAGATGACCCACTTCGGGTTCGGCATCTGGTCGTAGACCTGCCGCAGCACCGGGGCCATCTTCTGGCTGACACGCCCGGCAACGATCATCAGGTCCGCCTGCCGAGGGGAGCCGCGGAAGACCTCCATGCCGAAGCGGGCCAGGTCGTAGCGCCCGGCGCCGGTGGTCATCATCTCGATGGCGCAGCAGGCGAGGCCGAAGGTGGCCGGGAAGAGGGAGGACTTCCGGACCCACCCGGCGGCCTGCTCGACCGTCGTCAGCAGAAAGCCGCTCGGCAGCTTCTCTTCGAGTCCCATGGACATGCCCTCTCCGCTAGTCCCACTCAAGGCCGCCGCGGCGCCAGACGTAGGCGTAGGCGACGAAGACGGTGAGCACGAAGAGCAGCATCTCCACGAGCCCGAAGATCCCGAGGTCGTCGAAGGTGACGGCCCAGGGGTAGAGGAAGACGATCTCGATGTCGAAGACGATGAAGAGCATCGCCGTCAGGTAGTACTTGATCGGGAACCGCCCGCCGCCGGCCGGCTGCGGGGTCGGCTCGATGCCGCACTCGTACGCGTCGAGCTTGGCCCGGTTGTAACGCTTGGGGCCGACGAGGGCGGCCATCACGATGGATCCCACCGCAAACGCCGCCGCGATGGCACCGAGCACGAGGATCGGCTCGTACGCGTTCATAGGCTCCCGCTCCCTCCGCAGGTCATGCCTGACTGCATTCGCACTGCTCTGCCGGGGACCCCGTGATCGTCCTTGTCAGGCGGTCCACAAACCCTGGTGGCCTCAGGTCACCCAACTCCTTCCCATGCGTGCTCCGTCGGCGGTGCACTCCGTCCGGTACTCCGCCGCGGTGTCACGCCTGTCCACCAGAACTCCGCCGGCGGCGCACCGACTCCAGGGAGACTAGGAATCCGCTACGAGGCCTACATCCCCTGCCGGGGGGATCATCGAGGGGATGGCCAAGACGCCGGCCGCGCCGGCTTCCCGTGCTGCTCATCGCCCTGCCGGGCATGCCGCCGGCGTATGTGCCGGCGCCAACGAGGCCACCGCCGTCATCGGCACCACCGTCCGCCGACCACGCCCGGCGCGCCCCCTCGGGATACGGCTCGCCGCCCGGATCAGGCGTGGCGGCGATCGCCTCCGTCTCCCAAGTGTGTTATCCGCCACCGGCATTGACAGCGCGGCACTGTGCCTGCTCATCATGGTGCGGCTGCTCACCATCGCCGCCCTCCCGGCCGTGGTGAGCTCACCTGGCGCCAGGTCCTGGCCGCGTTCCTGGCCACAGGCTGCGACATTGGCTTCTGCCTCACTCCGTCTCCACCGGGACCAGCACCGCGCCCAGCAGCAGGCTCACTCGCAACGGCGTCGTCCATCGCGCCGCTGCGTACCTCTGCACCCCCGTCAACCGTCGACACGCAGCCACCCCCAGCAGCGGCAGCGCGGCAGCGGGTGCCGGCCGACGCCGGAATCCCGGTTCTGGCCCAGGGCGAGTCAGTGGGCGGACTGGCTTGCGGAGACCTGATACAGACAGCCGCGGCACAGATGGAGTGGAGTACGTTCATGGCTGATGAATTCATGCCGGACGAGCCGGTCCGCGCCGTAGAGCTGGTCTCGCCGATCGCCCCATATGCGCCCGATGAGGGTGCCAACTACTCCGACTGGCCCGGTCTGACCCTCCACCGTTTCGACTCCCCGGTCCCGCCGGACTGGGACGCGGTGAACTCGCTGTCGTCTGCCTGGTCGCCCAGGGCGGGCGGCAGGACGGCACGGATCGGGAGCCGGGACTACATGTACGACCCGCTCCCCTATGTGGTGCTCACCCGGCATCTGCGTCTTAAGGCGGAGACCACCGAGGCGTCGGCCGCCCAGTCGCATTTCATCTGCGAGTTCAAACAGCACTTCGGTGAAACACTCCGAGCCCAGCACGTGCTGGCTGGCACTGGCCTCGCCGAACTCGTCGACGTCGTGCTGGGGATCGACTCGGTGCCGGTCAGCGAACCCGATCCCAGCCATCTTCGTGCTGTGCTCGACCAGTTCGGGGTCACCACCGACGAAGCCATCCACGTCGGGGACACCAACATCGACGCAACACCGCACAACGCCTCGGAGTCACTTACCGACACGTCGCGTGGGGACACCCCGTCCCGAACTGCACTGTCATCGAGAAGTTCGCTTCGCCGGTGAGCTCTGCCGACCGGACCCCTCTCCCCGAACGCGATCGTCCGACCTTCCACAGGAGACAGCACCATGCAGCCTCGCACCGACCAGGAAAAGGCCAAGTGGGCCGCCGGTACCGCAGCAGTCCACGCCTACGTCCGCGACGGCATGAAAATCGGCCTGGGCTCCGGTACGACCGCGCACTGGTTCGTCCGAGCACTCGGTGCCGCCGTCTCCGAAGGGCTCGACGTCGTAGGAGTCCCCACCTCGACCGGCACCCGCGATCTGGCCATCGAGGTGGGTGTCCCACTGACCATGCTGGCCGAGGTCGACAGGCTCGACATCACCATCGACGGCGCCGACGAGATCGACCACGACGGGGCCATGATCAAGGGAGGGGGCGGGTGCCTGCTGTGGGAACGCATCGTCGCCGACGCGTCCGACAAGATGGTGGCAGTCGTGGATGGCACCAAGGTGGTCGACACACTCGGCGCGTTCCCGCTCCCCATCGAGGTGATCCCGTTCGCCTGGGAATCAACCCAACGCTCCATCGCCCGGCTCCTGACCCGCCTCGGCTATCCAGAACCTGACCTTCGGCTCCGCACCAGCAACGGCGAGACCGTGATCACCGACAGTGGCAACTACCTGATCGATGCGCATCTGCAGGCCATCAAGGACCCGATCGCACTGGATGGCCGGCTCAACTGGATTCCGGGGGTAGTGGAGAACGGCCTGTTCACCGGCGTAGCCGATGAGATGATCATCGGTTCGGCCTCCGGCGAGTACGAGATCCGTGATGTCCACTCGGCACCGTCTGCCCGGCCCTTGATCACTTCCCGGGAGGGGAAATGAACGGCCTCTTCGTAGAGTCGGGGCGCCGTCTCCCGCGTGAAGTCGACCAGCGTCCACATCGACCGCGCCTGACCGCATCCTCCCTGAGCCTGGGCCGTTTCCCGTGCGTGAGAAGTGACCCGTTGCTGTTGCGAGCCCGTGCTCGTTCAGCGTGAACCCGTGCTCGTACAGCGTGAACGGGATACGTCCCATGTCTCCGGCCGTCCGTCGGCGACGCGCCGGCCGCGGCGGCGAGCTCCAGCTCACCGACGCCCTGCCTACGCTGGCCGACACCCGGAGCCTGGGCGGGCCCGTGCACGGCGTCGTCACCCAGGCCGCCGCAACGACACCGGGGTCCGTGTCGACTGTCTGCGTGCCCTTGTCAGACTCGCACGCGAACGCGAAGATCGGGACCGGACTTCCGGACCAGGCTTCGCAGTCATGTCACGAGGGGATGGAGCGCTTTGAGCAGTGTCGAACAGGCCGCCGCGTCGGCCATGCCCGCCCCCTCGGGCCACGGCCCGGCGGCCGCCCCGGAAGCCCACGGCGCCGGGACGTCGGCGGCCGCCGCCGAGGACCCGATCTGGTCGGTCCCCGAGCACCTTGCGGACATCCTCGCCCACATCCGCCCGCTGGAGCCCCTCGAGCTGCGCCTCCTCGACGCCCAGGGCTGTGTCCTCGCCGAGGACGTCACGGTCCCGGTCGCGCTGCCGCCGTTCGACAACAGCTCCATGGACGGCTACGCGGTGCGTTCCGCCGACGTCGAGGGCGCCTCGGAGCACCGCCCGGCCGTGCTGACCGTCATCGGGGACGTCGCCGCCGGCAGCGGTGAGCTGCCCGCCGTTCGCCCTGGCGAGGCCGCCCGCATCATGACCGGTGCCCCGCTGCCGCCCGGCGCCGACGCCGTCGTCCCGGTCGAGTGGACCGACGGCGGTACGGGACGGGGGCCCGCCACCACCATGCGCGCCCACTCCTCCGCTCCCGAGGGCGCCGGCGGCGAGGTCCGGGTCTACCGCCCCGCCCGGGCCGGACGACACATCCGCCTCCGCGGCAGCGACGTGCAGGCCGGAGACCTCGCCCTGGAAGCCGGTACGGTCCTCGGCCCATCCCGGATCGGACTGCTCGCGGCCATCGGCCGCAGCACCGTCACGGTCCGGCCGCGCCCGCGCGTGGTCGTCATCTCCACCGGCAGCGAGCTCGTCCAGCCCGGCGAGGAGCTGACCCCCGGCCGCATCCATGACTCCAACAGCTTCGCGCTCACCGCCGCGGCCCGGGACGCCGGAGCCATCGCCTACCGCGCCGGGGCCGTGGCCGACGACGCCGAGAGCCTGCGTGCCGCCCTGGAGGAGCAGCTGGCCCACGCCGACCTCATCGTCACCAGCGGCGGCGTCAGCGTCGGCGCGTACGACGTGGTGAAGGAAACGTTGTCGCGGTTCGGGGGAGGGGCGCACGACGGGGACGACAGGGACGACGCCGGCGGACCGCACGGCAGCTCCTCCGCCGCGGAAGGCGGCCGGGTCGAGTTCCGCAGGCTCGCCATGCAGCCCGGCAAGCCGCAGGGCTTCGGCCGTATCGGCCCCGACCGCACCCCGCTGCTCGCCCTCCCCGGCAACCCGGTCAGCGCGTATGTCTCCTTCGAGCTGTTCGTCCGCCCCGCGATCCGGGCCCTCATGGGGCTCGAGCCCCATGAGCGCAGGGTGGTCCGGGCCCGTCTCGAGGTCGGCGAGCCGCTGACCTCGCCGGCCGGCAAGCGGCAGTTCCTGCGCGGCAGGTACGAGCCGCCCACCCAGGAGGGGACGGCCGGCGGTGTCGCTCCGGTCGGCGGGGCCGGGTCGCACCTGGTCGCCGCCCTGGCCCATGCGGACGCGTTGATCGTGATTCCCGAGGACACCACCGAGGTCGAGCCGGGTGCCGAGCTGGACGTCGTCCTGCTCGGTTGATCGTCCTCGGCCGAGCCTTCGTCGGGCCGGCCCGGGACCTCCGGGGTCCGTGGATCGGCCCTGGGCTGCCGTCTTTCCGCGGTGCCGGTACCGTTTTCCGCGGTGCCGGTACCGTGTCTGCCCACGCAGACCACTGGGAGCATCGTCAGCCATGAGCACGCAGCGTCACCTCACGCATCTCGACGACGCGGGTGCCGCCTGCATGGTCGACGTCTCGGACAAGGACGTCACCGCGCGCACCGCGCGCGAGCGGGCGGGTCCTGGTCTCCCTGCACGTCGTCGAACTGTTGCGCGGAGAGGGCGTTCCCAAGGGCGATGCCCTCGCCACGGCCCGGATCGCGGGAATCATGGGTGCCAAGCGCGCCCCGGATCTGATTCCGCTGTGTCATCCGCTCGCCGTCTCCGGGGTGAGGGTGGACCTCTCGGTGGCCGACGACGCCGTCGAGATCGAGGCCACCGTCAAGACCACCGATCGCACGGGCGTCGAGATGGAGGCGCTGACCGCCGTCACCGTCGCCGCCCTGACCGTGATCGACATGGTGAAGGCCGTCGACAAGGCCGCGGTCATCACGGATGTGCGGGTCGAGGAGAAGACCGGAGGCAAGTCCGGGGACTGGAGCCGTACGTCGTGACCCCCGTCCCCTACCGGGCCTTCGTCGTCACCGCCGCCAACCTGTGGGGTGCCAGAACACGGCTCCCTGCGACAACCTGCGTGTACTGCCCGCCCTCGAAGGGCTGCTCGTTCATGACCTTTTCGATCGAGAGGTCGAACCGACACGACGGGTTCTTCCGGACCAGGCGCAGGATCAGGATGCGGATCGAGCGAACGGTGGGCGGGCGGCCCGGCCTCTTCGGTCGGCAGGTGCGGGCGTGGCGCCGCTTGAGCAGGTCGCGGTGCCATCGCAGCACGGTGTCGGGCTGGACCAGCAACCGGGGCCCGCGCAGAACCCGGCGCGGCAGCGGCACCAGCAGAGCGGCGAGGAAGGCTCGGTCTTCCGAGGCGAACTTCACCCGGTCCTCCCCGAGCTGCCGCTCAAGGACCATGATCTGGTGACACAGGGCGAGAATCTCCGCGTCCTTGTCGCGGTTGCTCATTGGTAGCAGACACAGCGCCGCGAACGCGTTGGTGACGGTCAGGTAGGCGAGACGAAGCAACACTAGTGCTCATCCTGCCGCACCGAACAAGCCCCTGAGCTGCATGGATGACATTCTCGGCAGGCGCACAGTTCCGGCCGCACGAGTGCGACGTAGAGGGTCTCGCGGGTGCCCCACCCGGCGGAGAACGTCCAGCCGGTCCACGGGTGTTCATCTCTGGCCGGGGTGAGCAGCTGGGCGCTGACCCGGCCCGCGGTGCCCGGAGCGTCGTGCTGCGGCCGACGTAGCGTAGGCGCCCGTCGGCGCCGTACCGGCCGAGCAGCAGGGTGCGGGGAGATGCCGGGGATCCGGTGACCGCCCCGTCGATCGCGTCCTCGGTCTCTCGCACCTTGTACTTGCGCCACCTCCACACCGACGGCTCGTACGGGCCGTTCAGCTGCTTGAAGAGGACGCCTTCCACGCCGGTTACCTCTGCCGTGTTGGGCTGTCCCGGCCCGTTGGTGGTGGTGCTGTCCCATGAGCCCGCACCCGTATGGACTCAGGCGGCAGATGCTCGCTCTGCGCCCTTCGGCTGGACGGAAACAACAGGGCGCAGGGCACCGCAGCCTGGGGCCGTTAGTCGGTCACAGCTCGGTAAGAGGAACATGGCAGCGTGTCCAGTGGACGCTCCAGTCGCCGTCGAGCGGGGTGTAGCCGGCCTCCCGCATCCGTTCCGTCGCCTGTTCCAGGTGGCTCCGCAGTTCTTCGAGACTGCCGCTGCCCAGCTCCTTGCTGCCAGCGTCCAGCTGGAGGTACATGACGTGGTCCTCTCCCCGGTGCTCCGCACTGAACTCGACGGTGTAATAGCCGTTGCTGCCCCGGCTGTAGATGGACACGTAGTGCTGCGTGATCTCGTCCGGATCGAAGCCGTACTGTTCGAACACTTCAAGGATCTCGTACGGCGGGTCCGTGACGTCGCATGAGCTGCACCGCCACTGGATCTGCCATGGACCGTCCGGGGCCCACCCCTCCCTTTCCGGCCTTGCCTGGGCGAGTTCGGTGAGGGTGGTGAGCGTTTCGAACCAATCTCCTTCGGTGTACGCGGTGATGTCGCCGCCCAGGTGATAGGCCGACTCCTTCCCCGTTCCTTCGGCGAAGTCGTCCACGACCGTCAGAACGCAGCCGGTGTCCTCCTGGTACTCCACCTTCGCGTACCGCCGCTTGTCCTCCTCGTCTCCCCGGCGGATGCCGGGCATGCCGGCACCCGTCCGGGCATCTGTTCCGTCGGCCTCCTCGCCTTCCGCAGACACCGCGTCCGGCTCCCGAGGCCGGACGGGTGCGCGCCGGTGAGGGTTGAGGCAGACCGACTCCAACCGGGCCTTTCCGATACGGCTGCTGATCAGTGATCCGGGAACATTCTCCCCCTGGCTGACAGCACGTGCCTGAAGGGGGCGGTCCGAGCTGCGGTAGAAGGCGACGTCGAATCCGCTGTCGAGCCACTGGTCCAAGATCTCGTCAGTTCCAGGCCGGCCGGAGCCGCTCGCCTCGGCCGTGCAGAACAGCGCCCGGGCAGCGTCAAGGCCGATGGTCACCAGGCCCGCGCAGCCCGGCTCTGCGACTGCGGACATGGCGGGTCCGGGCGTCGGCTCAGGCTTCTGGTCCTGCCGCCCCGTCGGCAATTCGGGGATCGCGTCGGAAACGGGCATGGGCGGCCAACCCTCCGGAGTCGATGGACCCCGGCAGTGCACACCCGCACCCCGGTGATCTGCGGTTTCCCAACGCACCGCGCGCTGGGCCGGTCGTCACCCGGGGCATCCGCGGCGAGCGGGATGTCGTCCAGCAAGCCGGGGCTTGACGCTGAAACTCGTGACCGGGCGCGAAAGTAACATCCGTCCGGATCTTGCACAATGTGATCCACAACGCTTTGCCCCTTGACCGGTGGTGTGGCATCGTTCCGCTCGGTCACGACGCCGATCGCGCCGAGGACCGACTCCCACGGCCCTGTGGGAGCGAGCACCGATCTCCCTGCCGGTGGGTAAGGGGGTCCTTCGTCCCCAGGAGGCCCTCATGCAGGTCACTGACGCTGCGACCACACCCCCGAACTGGGACCCCTACCGGTGGACGGTCGTCGACATCCGATTCCCGGACCGAACAGTACGGATCAAACCGCGTCCGCGAGGCACGACCGAGGGCCCTTTCCCTAAACTCCCGGAACCCGCCGGCACCGCCGCCCTCCACGTCGTCACGGCGTGCGACCCCCACGGCCGTCCCACCCTTGCCGAAGACGACGCCCACGCCCAGGCCCGGCTCCTCGATGAGCTCGACCGGCGAGGGCTCGCGTGGTGGCCCACAGCGGGAGGCAATGCGCACGGCACGCACATCGAGCAGAGCGTCGCCATCGCCGGCCTGAACGACTCGGCGGCGCGTGAACTGGGGCGGTGCTCCGGCCAGGACCGGTCTTCGCCTGGACCTCCGGCGCCTGGCGTCTGCTGCCCTGAGACTGCGACGCGACGGACATAGGCGCGGTCCTCGTGCATGACGCTGTTGCGACCATCCCCGCGGGTGCGGGGAGCAGACGAAGGGCGCCTGGAAGGGCTCCCGCACGTCCTCGTACAGCACCTCCGCCCGCCGGGCCACAGACAACGCCGGTCAGTCCGCCCGTCTGAGCAGCGCCCGCGCCATCGAAGGACAGCACACGTCCATCGCTGCGTGATACACACGCACTCCCTGCGTGCGGGCCGTCCAACTCGACATCCGGGTTCGGCGACCCGTGCCATACCCCTGAACAGCAACCACCTCGAGCCAGGAGGGGCCCATGGCCACGAACCGACAGATGAGCCGCGCCGACTACGAAACCATCTCCGCGGCCATCGCTGAATCCGACGACCAGGACTTCCACGCCCGCCGAAACATCGCCTTCAACCTCGCCGACGCCCTCACCGGCACCTCGGACCGCTTCGACCCCGTGCTCTGGCTGACCCAGTGCGATATCGGGCCAGTCTCCCCGGCCGACGTGGCGGGCTGGACGAAGCGCCTGGAACTGCGCGTCATCTCCATCGGCAAGCGGCGCCGCAACAGCCTCAACATGGGCTACACCAAGACCGAGCAGTACATCGACGCCGACGACAACCCCCTGCACCTGGAGCGAGAGTAGGGACCATCCCCGCGGCTCCGACCGGCCGTTGCCGCACGGTCCAGAAGGGTTGTTCCTCGACCCCCGATCTGAGCTACGCCGAGTGCTGCGACCGCACGGAACGCCCTGGCGCTCCGCGCAGCAGGGGGAACTCGCGTGGACCGCGTACCGGGCCGAGCGCCGACGCCGTGGGGAAACCGACGAGGGCCCCCTTCGAGGCATACAACCCATTCCGCCAAGGCGGCCACTGACCAGTGAGGCCGAAGCGTTCAGGAAACCGAACGCCATAGCGGCTGCTCGGACACTCCTCCAAACACCACATGGGTCCAATGACCCCGGCGTACTGAACTTTAAGGGACAGACGCTACCTCCGGATGCACACCGTGCTCGCGTACGTCGTCGACCAGGTCGAGGAACTGCCGAACGCCACTCTCGCCGCCGTGGTGGCGGCCTTCCTCATCGAGGGCGTGAAGCGGCTGCTGCGGTGACCGCGTCGGCGTGGTGGTGCCTCCGCACCGACGTGTCGTGTGAGGGCAACGACCTTCGGTCGAATTCGGGGCAACTCGTTGTCGTCCATTTGGGGCTCGGAGTGCACGAGCATGGTGACGGGCTGGCCACAAGGAGCCAGCCCCCGCGCTCCAAGGGGGAGTACGTGAACGGGTACCAGTCGATGCCGGACTGCCTGGGCTGTTGTGAGGAGTCCGTTCGTCGGGCGGTGGTATTCCCCGCGAGCACTGAGTCGCCGACCGGCCTGTACGCCGAAGTGGACCGCTGGTGCTCACGTTGTTGGGCGCACCGGGCCGAGTTCGAGCGGTTCCATCTGCTCTACAGCCAGCGGCTGACCCGCTACGTGTTCTTCCGTCTCCGCCACCTCCCGTATGACCGGCGGACGGTGGCGGCCGAAGACGTGGTGGGTGAGACTGTCGAGTTGCTGTGGCGGGACCGGCACAAGCACCGTGTTCCCGAACGGATCATGTACCTCATCGCCCGCCGTCTGGCAGCCCGCCGGTTCCCGCCGGAGAAGGAACCCCTCGCCTTGGGGGAGCAGCCCGAAGAGACCACAGATCCCATGGAGGACGCCGAGGACCTGGTCACGTTGGAAGAGGAGTTCGCCAAGCTCCCCGAGAAGACCCGCCGGTACCTCTACGAGCACAAGGGCCTCGACAAGACCGCTGAGGAAGTCGCGGCCGAAGCCGGAGTCTCGAAAGGCACGGTCACGGTCAGCGTCTCAGGCGGGCTTCGGCGGCTGCGTGACGCCTTCGAGATCCTCCGGATGGTCCTGGACCTTGTCCGGCACATCCTGCCGGTCCTCGTCTTCATGTCGGAGCACGCCAGGATGTGGGGATGGTGGAGCTAGGTGCAATACCGGTGACTTTGTTGGGGTCTGGTCGTTGGATGGGTTGTGCCAAGGCCGGGTCAGGTGAAGTCGT